>CAMPJV010000190.1 GCA_946886975.1 uncultured Taibaiella sp.
TGGAAGCATCCACCTTCGATATCTCCTCCATGGCCAGTACATACGACACCGTGTCCATCCCTGATCCGCCATACTTTGGGTCCACCATCATCCCCAGAAAGCCCAGCTCTCCCAGTTTCTTTATCTGCTCCGTAGGGAATTTCGCATGCTCATCACGCTCAATTACCCCTGGAAGTAGTTCGTTTTTGGCAAAGTCCCTGGCAGCCATCTGTACGGCTATCTGCTCTTCTGAAAGTTGAAAATTCATATCTGTAGAAGGAATAAATAAATGGATTGCAAACCTACGGCTTTACTCCCGAAAGCACAAGCCAGCCCAATTCGATACAGATTCCAAACGGTCAGCCCAGCCTCTTCCAGCCGCTCGACTACCCTCTTCACAGCCTTTCCCCCGGCTCATCAGTGGTTTATATACGGGGTATATACGGGTTAAATACGGAGTATATACGGGGTAACTATGGATGAAACCTGCTCTAACATGGGAACACCCTTATTTGTTCAATGGCTTTACACAGGGGCTTCAACTCCGTTCCTGCCTCCCACCCAAATGCCTTCGATACGTATCGAAGCCCAGCTGCCCAAAAAGTATCAGGTAATAGGGCACAAGCTAATAGAGGCATGGTAAAACCTTTGCTATTTAATTTGCCTATATTGCTAAAGCTATATTTCAGCAAAATGAAGCAAACCCTATTCTTAATAATCCTCTTCCTCTGCCCGGGACTCTCCACTTCAGGCCAGGAAGTTATCTCACCGACATCCTTCTTAAAGTATGTGCCCACTTCTGAAGGCGAGTCCGTGATCAACGTAACAGAATTCCCCGGTGCTTCAGGATACTTATTTTCATTTGTAAAGTATACGCCGTACAACCTCACAAATACCTCTTACTTTCCTTCGGCCCATTTAGTGAAAACCGACAATAGCGGCAATGTATCGGCTTCCTTTTCTGTCTCAGCAGATACAACAGCAAGAATGGTCTTTGTTGGCCTTTATGCGCTTGTGAAGGACCATGAGGTTCTATTCATGGTTTCAAGCGACTCCGCCGGCAGTTACTTTAGTACGAGACACCTTAACATGCTGGTGTATCATTTGGACTCTTCCAATTTAAGTCTTACTTCCGTTGATACGATTCAAATACTGCCTCCAAATAGTTCCGTTCTCATATTTGATGAAGTACAGTCTGCTACCGGGTCCATTTATGGCAGTATTAGTTATACCTTGAGTTCCAATGATCATTATACCATGCTATTTAAGGTTAGCAGATCAGGTAATAATAATTTGCAGTGGCAAACGAGGACAATTACAAATCAGCTCACCCCTCAGTTAAATGACAGCGGTTTTAACTATGGCATAAATGTCCGGCTCAATGCAGCTCAGGATTCCCTGGAATTGTTTATGATTAGTGAGGATGTAATGTCCTTTCCCCATTTCAGACTACTCACTGTCGATACTTCCTTAGGTGGCGCAGAGCACTTTGATCTGGCCGTCGCAGATTTTGAGTATGCCCCGGGCCATATTCTTGATGAAGATGTCCTCGAAAACGGAATCAGGATTTCAAATACGCAGCTGATTCTTGGTCCGCAGTTTTTTGAAGGGCAAGACATGAAAGCAGCCCTCCTGAGGTATGACCTCCAAACGCAAGACTATGACAAGGGCTTGGTTCTCCCGGATTCGCCTTTTTCTTTCGCGCGGAAAACATATGCGCCTTTAAAGTCCATGGATTTATCCGCGGGAAGTATCTATTGTGTCGTATTTGATTATACAGACATCTTTAATCTCTTTTTTGACAACGTCAGCAATCATATCTATGTTGGCAAAACAGACCCCTCCCTTAATCAATGGCATTGGTACAAATATATTGGCAACCCCCAAACGTATCATTTCCCATATAAAATACTTGCAACGTCAGATGGCGGCTGTATAATAACCAGTGCCATTTACGATTTTGTCAATAACCCCAATCTCGAGCACGACCTGTATGTAATTAAACTTGACGCTAATGGGCAAGTAACGAGTGTCTCAAACCTCTCGAAGGGTGACGACAAAGCCATAGTCTACCCCATCCCTGCACAGGATGTTGTATACATACGTTCCGAGGGCAAAGAAGCAGATCAGGTGATGCTGTTTGACCTTTCGGGCAAGCTGATCCTCCAAACAAAGCTACAGCCAGGTGGAAGTCATATTTCGCTTTTGGGTATTGCAGCAGGCACCTATTTCTATCGTTTACTTTTCAAAGATGGTACTGCGCAAGCAGGAAAGCTAATAAAGCAGTAATCGACCTCCCCACTTCATAGTCCAGGTGTCGTCCGAAGAATCCTAAACGTCAACGGCCCTGCTTGAACCATAAATAGTATCTGGCCGTAGCAGCGGATGGGTATTGCCCTCCGGGCAAAGGTCGCATGCGTGAAGCTTTCTTTGACTATTCTGTGCGGGTTGAGTCATTCTAAATAAGACCTTGTAGAGCTCACCGCTTTCTGTCTCAGTAGCGGAAAGCGTACATCTGCACAGAGATGATATTATCCAACCACCTGATCCACAACTCCTTGCTAGTGATCTTCCATGCACCCATCACTCTGGCAGGATTATTTTAACACTACTGTGCAATGTATTCGAACCCCTTACGGATATTTCCTTTCCTTGCCTCTTTAAAGGCTTTTCTTGTGCTGTGCCTGTTAGGCTCTTCGCTTCACCTCGCCGCCCAGGAACCTACTCCCGTTCTGGATAGTAGTTCCGCCAATACTTACAAGACTGTTTTAGCGGGTCAGTACCCCCAGTCTGGTCTGCGCAACTTCTTCCTTGGCAAGCATTATAGAACAGAATGGGAGACGCCCGTCCGCGTACCCGTCCTAATGCTCGACACGTTTGCCGGCGGCCTTACCCCCTACGAGGCAGGCGGAGGAAGACAAAGCAAGTCACTCAAACTCCACGACAGGAATAATCGTGAATACGTATTGCGCAGCCTCGACAAGTCCTTCGGCCGCGCGCTCCCTCCCGAGATGCTCGGCACTTTCATAGAAGACCTTATAGACGATCAGGTCACCATCGCTCACCCCTATTCGGCATTCACCATCCCTGCCATGGCCGACGCCGCAAAGATCCTGCACACTGTGCCCGTCATTGGTTATGTGCCCAAACAGCCGGCATTGGATACCTTCAGTGAAGACTTCGGGAATAGGCTCTACCTCCTCGAGCAGCGCCCCGATGAGAACTGGGAAACAGAACCTCGTTTCGCCAATTCTAAGAATATAGTCGGCACGGATAAGCTCCTCGAAAAGCTACTGGAGCACAACGATACAAGGATAGATCAGCAGCTATATGTCAGGTCCCGCCTTTTCGATATGTTCATCGGCGACTGGGGCCGCCATGAGGATCAGTGGCGCTGGGCCCTGGTGGAGGAGGGCGATCAGAAGATCTACAAGCCTATCCCTCGCGATCGGGATCAGACCTACACAAAGTTTGACGGGCTTCTACCTAAGCTCGTGCTTCGCGCCGCCAATCTCGATCATCTACAGTCCTTCACGTATAGGGTAGAGGAGATCAAGGAGTACGGTTTTCCTGCACGCTATCTCGACAGGAGAGCGGCCAACGAAACAACCTACGAGCAGTGGATGGAGATTGCCAAAGACCTTCAGCAGTCCCTCACCAACGAGGTTATTGAAACCTCTGTCCGCCAGATGCCCCCCGAAGTGTTTCCCATTTCAGGTCAGTGGATCATAGATCAGCTAAAGTCCCGCCGCGACAGGCTGCAGGATGTTGCTTCCACGTATTACAAGTTCCTGGCCCGCCATGTAGATATTCCCGGCACTAAGGAGAACGAGTACTATGAGGTCAAAAGACTCAGCGACGAACTTACTTCCGTACAGGTCTTCAGGATGGAAGACGATGAAAAGGTAGGAGAGCCTTTCTATTCACGGATATTCAAAACCGAAGAGACCGAAGATATCCGGCTCTATGGCATAGCAGGTCACGATGTCTTTCATGTAGATGGACAGGTAAATGACGGCATCAAAGTCCGCTTCATAGGTGGTCCGGAAACGGATTCGATTATCGATCAGTCTCATGTCTCTGGCCTTCAGAAGAAAACAAAGATCTACGACGACAGGAATAACTCCTTCACCACCTCACCCGAAACAAGGATCCACTACGGCTCAGACAGTGCTCATCACGCCTACGACTACACGGAATTTGCCTACCATAAAAAAGGCACTAAGATCTCAGCCTTCTACGACAATCCTGATAGGTTCTATGTTGGCCTGGGCTACAGCTTCAAGCGCCACATGTGGAGGCGCTATCCTTATGGGTTCGAGCAGATGATCTCGGGCCGTTACTCCCTTTCACAGAACGCCTTCAGTATCGTTTACGAAGGTATCTTTCACCAGTTAATCCGCAAGTGGGACGTTACCATCTTCGCCAACTACGACGCTGTCCGCTGGACCAACTTCTCAGGTCTCGGCAATGAAACAGTTCGTCCGGTACCTAACCGGGACTACTACCGCCTTCGCACCAATGAATTTATAGGCAACCTTGGCATTAGCCGCACCTTCTCCGGACGCCACAATGTGGAAGTCACAGCCGGGTTCAATGCTGTAGAGATCATAGAAGACACCGGCCACTACGTTACAGACCATATAACTCCCAATCAGTTGTACTTCACCGATCATCATCAGTTCGCCTCTGTTCGTGCCGGTTACACCTTCCAGCACGTAGACGATAATATTGTCCCTACGAGGGGTGCCATGGTCTATGCTGGCGCCGCCTACACCCAGAATACAGAAATAAAGGACAGGTCATTTGCCACGTTCAACGGTATTGCGCATTTGTTCATTCCGCTCTTCTGGAAGTTCAGCTTCTCCACCCGCTCCGGCATAGCCACTGTTACCGGCAAACCAGAGTTCTACCAGTATGCTTCCGTCGGCGGCAGCCAGACACTCCGGGGCTACAGGCGAGACCGCTTCTGGGGACAGACTGCCTTTTACAACAGTAACGAGCTCCGTTGGATCACAGACTTCAAAACGTACCTTATGACTGGGAAAGTAGGCCTGGTCGGATTTGTAGATGATGGCAGGGTATGGATGCCTGGCGAAGATTCAAACCTGTGGCATGTTGGTTACGGCGGCGGCATTCTTCTGGCGCCCTTCAACAAGCTGTCAGTGTCCGTCACCTATGGCATCTCCGAGGAGGATAAAGTAATCCACCTCCGCCTGAACAAACTTCTTTTCTAAATTGGAAAGTCTCCTCACGGCTATGAGGAAACAAAACTGAAGAGGAGCAAACTACATCGCGATCTTGCTCAGCCCCAGGAAGTTCACCATCAGCTCACGGTTATACTCCAGTGCCAGGCTAATGGCTGTGCTGCCAATCCGATCCTTTGGGTATAGTCCGGAGGTCCTGATCAGTTGCAGGCCATGCTTCACCTTTTTGGTATATTCCTGCAGGGTCATGACTCCCTGGTATTTTTGCTGGTGCAGCCTCTGTACTATTTCGTCTTGCATGGCACTAAGATTTGCTTCTAAGTTATATACGCATTACATATGGTAAAACTTATGCATCCTCATTAACGGGTGATTAACAGCGACCCAGTGAAGCCGGATGGCTTCTGGCGAGATACTAAGCTCCATAAACAGCAAAGCCGCCCATGAG
>CAMPJV010000191.1 GCA_946886975.1 uncultured Taibaiella sp.
CTGTAGGACCGAGCCCCCCTGTGATCAGGAGGATGGCGACATGTTGTAACTCATAGTCGAAGGCAGCTATGATCTCCTCTCTATTATCGCCGACGGCAACCCTTCTGATGACGTCTATGCCAAAGTCGTTGAGGCGCTGAGCCATCCAGGCGGAATTCGTATCGATCGTTTGCCCTATCAGTAGCTCGTCGCCTATTGTAATTATTGCTGCCTTTATATTAGCCATCTAATTTACTTTATGAAGAAAGGTTCCAGCCGGTCCATGAGGAGCTGCGGCATATTGACTTTCTTCTTTTCATTTGAGTCGTAGAACACCAAAGTGGTGACGCCCTTGTTGAGTAACTGCTCCTGCTCATTGTAGAGCTCGGAGTGGAACCGGATCTTCGGGCCGTCGGGCAGCTCTTTCAGGATAGTCTTAACCGTTATGAGATCATCGTACAGAGCGGGCCGGAAGTATTGCGAATTCAACTCGACGACCGGCATCATAATGCCCATCTCCTCGAGCTGGCGGTAGGTGAAGCCAAGCTCGCGGATGGACTCGGCACGGCCCACCTCGTAATAGAGGGCATAATAGCCATAGTAGAGGTAGCCCATCTGGTCTGTTTCGCCGTAGCGGACGCGGATATGAGTGGTGGCAGAGTACATCAGGCTGTCTTTTCGGAGTCTCTTATCGTGTATATACTATTAGCCTGGCTGGTGCAGGTCATCGTGAGATCGTTGATACAGAAATGCGGAGGCAAGGTGGCACAGTAGTAGACCACGTTTGCGATATCCTCCGGCTGGAGCGGGTGGATGTCGTCGTAAACCTTCTTGGCCCGGTCAGCATCGCCTTTGAAACGAACCAGAGAGAACTCAGTCTCAGCCATGCCGGGGTTGACACCAGTGACCTTAATACCATAAGGAAGCAGGTCGATGCGCATGGACTGATTGAGGGCATCTACCGCGAACTTGGTGGCGCAGTAGACGTTGCCGTTCTTATAAGCCATCTTTCCTGCGGTGGAACCGATATTGAAGATATGGCCGCTGCGCTGCTGTTTCATGAGCGGGAGGACCTGACGAGTGACGTACAGGAGCCCTTTGACGTTGGTATCTATCATCAGGTCCCAATCATCGGTATCGCCTTCGTCTATTGAAGAGAGGCCGGATGCGAGACCCGCATTGTTGACCAGTATGTCTATCTGCTGAACCTTTTCTTTCAGGGTGTCTATTGCCTGCTTCACCTCGTCTTTGTTGCGTATGTCGAACTTAGAGATGGTGACCTGACAGGCGTGCTGTTTCTCGAGCTCGCTTTTAAGAGCATTTAGTCTGTCTTCTCTCCTGCCTGTGATGATGACGTGGTATCCGTTCTGCGCAAATAAAGTAGCGATGGCTTTACCGAAACCTGAAGTAGCGCCTGTGATCAATATTGTTCTTGTCATGCCTTGAATTATAGCGCGTAAAGATAACATCTATGGTCAGTACAGGAGGGGAAATGTGGGTGGAAGATATTTGTGGAAAGAACATGTAAGGGGCGGGCGATGATAATCCTGATGCTGTCAATGGGCTAAGCGATAGAGTACGGATAGGCCAGCTATAGGCTAGCGACAGGGCAAGGATAGGGTGGAAACTCCTTGGGAACTCCTATGGAATTCCGTGGCAACTCCGTGGCAGAGCCGGTGTGAAAGCATAGTAAAGGCATAGTGAAAGCATAGTGAAGGCATACGCATTAGGGAGGTATTTAATACCAAAGGGCGTTGCAGGTGCAAGAACGGTTACCGGATGAGGGCTGTATCGCCTTTGATGACTTCCTCTTTCCCAAAGCGATTGATGATGCTCAGTACCCAATAGTAGGTGCCAATGTCCTGAGGCTCACCTTTCCATACGCCGTTCCAGCCCTCATCGAACCGGGTGGTATAGAACATTTGTTCACCCCAACGGTTGAAGACCCTGAAATACTGGATATTGCGGTAGCCTATGCCAAAAGGTTTAAGTATCTCATTGCGGCCGTCACCATTGGGCGAGAAGGCAGTGGGCACAAACAGGGCAGCCTGGTTGACCACCCAGACCTTTATGCTGTCATCGCCTTCGCAGGCATTTTCGCTCTTGATATGAACGTTGTAATTGAACCTGCCGGTTTCGGGATAACTGCCGACAGGGTTGCCTATATTCGGATTGCTAAGGTTTGTGGGAGGCGTCCAGGTGTATTCACTTCCGCCCTGAGCGTTGAAGTTGATCTGCTCGCCCTTAACGATAGTGGTGTCGTTGCCGGCGAATGGACGGAAATCTTCTACAAAGACCCGCTGCACGACAGTATCTGAACAACCCTTGGGATTTTTTGAGATAAGGATGACGTCATAAGTGCCGCCTTTGGAGAAAGCGTGCGTCGGGTGCTGAAGAGTGGAAGTAGAACTATCGTCAAAGTCCCAGAGCCAGGAACTGGGATCGTCGAGGGTGCTTTGAGAGGAATCCCGGAACTGGATGGGCGAGTTAGGACATGGAAGGCCGTCGTAGTTGTAATAGCCGGTGAAGGTTGGAAAAACCTTTACAAACCTGCTGATGCTGTCAGGGCAGGTGCTGCCCGCATTGACGACCAGCTTTACCACGTAAATGCCTGTGTCAGGGTAGGTAAATGTAGGCGAGAAGGCAGAAGAAGTATCCGTGCCGACTCCCGGAACACCGAAATCCCACTGGTAGGCGAATCCACCCGTACTCAGATTCTCGAAGTTTACCGTGTAGTTCTGACACTCTACTATGTAAGTATTGAACTCATCAGAGTATTGGGGGATATTGGCAACCACGGCTTTAGAGCAGTTTGCTACCTCGAACTGGAACTCACGCTTGACAGTGTTAATGATGACACCGTTTCTCCACTCATTGCAACAGACAGTGACGACGAACCTCCCCTCTCTATTTGGGGTACCATTTATCATTCCAGTGACGGGGTTGATCTGGACAAGGGGACTACCAGCCATGGGCTTGGTGATACTGAAGAAAGGCGCATAAACCACTGTAGGGTAAGGCGGAGGAGTTGGTATAGGCTTAGGGTTTGAATTAGATCCGCCAATAAACGTTTCGCAGAACTCATAGCTCAGGGAATCACCATCCGGGTCAGTTGCTGAGTGGTCGTAAACGAGCGGATTGTCAATGCAGATGATCTGCGGAGGATAGTTCTTGAAGACAGCACTGTTGTTGCAAACCGATGTTGCAGTTGGTCGTGGTGGTATCCGGCAGAAGTAGGTGGCGCCTACCTGATCCGGGTTTTCAATGTTTAGTATGGCTCCGTTCCGACAGCATCTCTGATAGACAATAAGATAACCGGAATTGTTGTTAGGTAGGTCGAAAACCCTGATGAACGTTGCCTTTCTTAAGCACACGGGCGGTGCCTGGTTGATACAGGAATTATTGAAATTAGGGGGGACGATAATAGTGGAAGAAACACTGACAGAGTCGAAGGCATAAGGAGTGCCGTTGGCCTGAAACACACCGAGGAAAGCAGGGTTGTCCTGCGCTATTGCGTCCGGCAGACCACCAATGCAATCCTGGTAAATATCAAGGCGGACTTCATACCTGGTAAAGCCGGAGAATGGTGAACCCAAGCACCTGTAAGTCATTTCGCCACCGACGATATGGCTCGCTCTTGCAGGGCTAAAGAACATCACCAAAACAAAGATCCATCCTATGGCCTGTATGCCTTTCATCCTTTCTCTAAGTTAATGTTTATAACAGTAGCTGATGAACTCTTTCAAATCGTTAGCCAATCTCTCAGGCTGCTCCACCATGCTCATGTGTCCGCATCCGTTGTAGACCGAGACAAAGTTCACATTCGCCAGCTTACTTTGCTGTAAAGCAGCGTTCATTGGGATAACCCCATCCTCCTTACCGATTATCCACTGTACCGGTATATTCAATTCCTTTAAAATACTGGTTCTGTCGGGGCGGTTTATCATAGCATTGTAAAAAGCGATCATACTATCTGCGGGAAGTTCCAAACCCTTCTGCACATGCTTTTCCAGGACATCTTCATTTTGTTCCTTGTAGGAAGCCGAGAACAGATTAGGGATCATCCCCTTTACAAACGGCTCCTTTCCTCCTTTTCGTATGAGTTCTATAGACTTTCTGCGCGTTTCCTTCTTCTCTTCCGTATCAGAGGCGGCAGAGGAATGAACGAGCGATAGTCCCTTCAACCAGGGACGATGAGACGCCGCGAACGCCATTGCAATGTACCCTCCCATGGAGTGGCCCGCAAGCACGATCTCTTCGATCTTTTCGTGTGATAAAATAGCCGTGATGCCATCGGCAAGGGAATCCATGCTAACTTCCTCTCCACCAAGGGTGCTCTGTCCGCTTCCAGGAATATCAGGTATGATGACCGTATACTGCCCCGAAAGGGCGGGATAGACATTGTCCCACAGCTCACCGTCTTCGGGAAAACCATGAAGCAGCACTACAACAGGACCGCTGCCTGTCTTTCTATAGTGAATATTGGGAAAATGATCAGTTCGGATGTCGATATGTTCCATCAATAAGTTTTCAGCTTATTTTTCCTATAAATCATGCCATAGATAAAGAGCAGAGCAAGCAATACGGGTGATAACTCCAGCAGCGGAAGTTCCTGTATCTTAAGGAGATGAAGTATAAAAGAGACGAGTATCAGGAGGATGGCGACAATAGCATACTTGTCCTTATTCCTTTTAGAGGCGAATGCGATAAGCGCATTGGTAGGTAGCGCCCAGAGCAAGTTGAAATTGTTCTGGCAACCCTGGTGATCAGTACCGAACCACATAATCAAAATGAGGCAGCCGATCAAGCCTGTGACCAGTAAAAACAGCGTACTCATGACCTTTCCTAAAGGATGAAGCGGCTTGAAGACAAGACCTGCAATCGTGAGTATTGAAAGCAAAGCCGTTAGCACAAACGCCCAGTTGATACCTGCAGAAGGAGCTGGTTTCTGGCTGAGGACTGTTACTGGCGGGGTGGCTACTTTCTGGCCCTTTACGGTAGCATTCCCTACTCCATCCCGAAGATAATCCGGAAGGAACATGATGTCCTCGTTGCTCATGATCTTATCAATTCTTGATCCGAGGAGAATGTTAATGCCGAGCCTGGTAAAATGGGTCCTGTAGAAGTACTCGTTGATAATATTCCTGAAGGTCATTTTGCTGTCATCAGGAATGGTCTTCCCGAACACGAGGTATTTGCCAAACGTCTTTGGAAATACATCTCTTATCCTTGTGGCGCAGTTATCATAGAAGAAGTCATATTTGTAGTACTTATTCTCCTCGGAAGCGTTCCACCTGAGGAAGTCATAAATATTTTCCTTTTTCTTTCCGTCGAGGATAAGCACCTGCTCCTGCACGCTTCGGCCTGCGGCTTCGTACTCCCTCAGAAACATGTAATATGGATAATAGGAGACATAGTACAGCAGCTTGCCCTGCATGAACTTAAGCTCGAAACCCTCGGCAAAGCCGTCGAAGGTGCCATAGTTATAGACGTTATCAGTTCCCTTCACGCTATCCATCACGCGCAAGGCAGCATGCCCGAATAACTCCCAAACCTCCTCACCTACTCCACAGGTGATGAGGCTTATTCGTAAATGGCTGGTGTCGACAATTGGCTGGGTACTGTCTGAAGTGGTCTGCGCATGAGACGCAAAGG
>CAMPJV010000192.1 GCA_946886975.1 uncultured Taibaiella sp.
TTCTCCTGAAATTGTACTGTAGCAGTTCCTGGGTTAAGTGCCTTTACAAAGATCGCCTGACCGCTCTGGATCATTTGATTCTGGGCAGTTGAGCCAGCTCCTGAAGGAGTAACGTCGTAACTTGATCCGTTATATGAAACCACTACGTAATAACCATAAGGACCAACGTTTGGATCGATAGACCAGAAGTAGCGATTGATCTCAGCCGGAGTATTGTTGTAAACTTCATCAAAGTCAACAGCTGAAGCATAAGGGTTACCGATCAGGCCCCACTGATTTGCAGCAGAGAATTGTACATTCTTGGTTCCAGTAACGAGGTTTCCTGTAGTGCTGATACTAGTAGCTGCAGAACCTGTCCCGATAAGGCCGGAATTCCATGGGCCTGTAACCATCATAGCAAACGCTTCGTTGTCTCCCATTGGCACCTTCGTGGTAGTTACATTGGAATAGGCTCCGTTAGTATACCTTCTCAGGTTAAATGCTCCTGATGCCTTCAGGCCGTGGGTAGTATCGTTGGTATTAACACCCCAAAGTTCAACACCTGGAGCTTTGTCACTGTTCTGCCAGTTTGAATAGATGGTACCCGTAATGTTAGTAACCGGTGCAGTTACTAGTCTCCAGCCCCTGTGGTTCTGGAAATAGCGCTCTACGTTCACCATGCCCGTTATCACTCCTGCGCTGATTGGAGCTAATGATGCAGTTCTTGTCGCTGAAGATTTTAAAGTCAACGCGTCGTTTGTGTTCAAAGTACCGCTTACAATATTCAGTACGCCGGTAATTTGCAAGTTATCACCAAGGCCGAGATTAACCTCGTTAGTAAGTGCCGCAGTATTCACATCCAGGTTGCTTATGATGCCGTTACCTGAAATGTTGTGGTCAATTGGATCTAATATTGCGACCTTACCATTGCCGGTAATGGAACCATTAGCAAGACCAAGCGTATTATCAAACGTTAGATCATTACTTAGAATAAGTGTAGAGTTTGATGCAGCAAATATTATTCCGCCACCATCTTCGATAATAAGCTGATAACCTGTAGGTACACCAACTGTAACACCGGCATTGATTGTTACAAATGTACCGCTTGTGACGGTCATCGCTACCCCGCCTTGTGGAGTTGGCGTGTTAGGCTGGCTGACCCAGGTGGTGCCATTCCACCTTTCCCAGGCTGCAAAGTTAGTACCGTTGCCAGTCCAATGGCGGCCTGTCTGGTCAGGAGCAGTTCTAAAGTCGCCTATTGTTTGAGCTGAAACATTGAAGGCTAAAAGGCCTACGAGGAGGAATCCTAAAAAAGTGATTTTCGAATAGATACTTTTCATGATATTGGATTTAGTTTTTTTGACAAGTTTTTTTGGTTTTTCTCATATCGAGGAGACAAAGGTTCACCCGATCGGGAGACCTTACAAGAAAGAAGACGCGGTTAACTGGAAAATTACAAGCGCTTAACAGCATGCTGCACAACTCATTAACCAACCATTACAAGAAGCCAGGGCCCAATCTGGCCACGGCACAGGCTAGCTGCGCATTTGGATGTGGCTGTGCGATTGCTTTTAGTGGACAGACTCAAATTAGCTATTAGGGAGGCTCGTAATCGGCACTTTCGGCAAATGGGGGTTTAAAAGAAGCCAGAGCTGCTTTTACAAATATTAAGATGGCGATACCGTTCTATATAGTATAGTAGAGCTCATTGGCACCTATAGTATGCATTGCGGGATGTGGTGATCTAAATGACTCGCTGCACAGCACATACTGAGAACTGCCATCTCCCAACTATTGTCTGCCGTCTTATGTCTATCTTAGGTATATGCGAAGTAGTTCGTTGTCATTAGTCTTAGTGCTTGTTGCCCTGCAGGCTTTTGCCGGCAGGAAGCTATCGGTGCTGTTCATTGGCAACAGCTACACTTCTTACCACAGCATGCCGCAGCTTGTGGCGAACTTCGCTGCATCTATGGGCGACACCCTGGTGTTTGACAGCTATGCTATTGGTGGTGCCTCGTTCGCCGATCATGTCACTCTTTCCGGTTGCCTGCAGAAGATACAGTCTGCGAACTGGGACGTGGTAGTACTGCAGGAGCAAAGCCTGAAGCCTGCTCTGACTACCGGCTCGTTCTTTAACGATTCCTACCACTGGGCAGGCGTACTTGACACAATGATACGGAACAATGATCCCTGCACTGAGAAGATGTTCTACATGACATGGGGACGGAAGTACGGCGACAGCATGCTGGCCACCATACAAGGCATACCTGCAAACAATACTTATCAGGGCATGGACAGCCTGATCAGGGCGCGCTACTTTGCCCTGGCGGATACAGCAGTACCACCCACCATGGGCATCCCTCTGATGCCCGGCGGCTGGTTCTCACCCATCAGGCTGTCACAGCTATCACCTGTGGGCGCCGTGTGGCATCACATAAGGGACACCCATCCCAACATAGAACTATTCGATGCGGACGAAAGCCATCCCTCTGCGGCTGGTTCGTATGCGGCTGCTTGCACGTTCTATGCCTCACTGTTCCGCCAGGACCCTACAGCGTCTTCCTACAACTTCAGTCTGCCTGTGTCAGATGCAGCCAACATAAAGCAATCTGTAAAGCTGCGCGTATTCGACAGCCTGCATATCTGGCACATAGGCACCCACGACCTGCGCTCGCAGTTCAGCTGGCAGCTTATCGGAGGCACGGATGTGCTGTTCGTCAACCAATCTTCCGGGACTATGACCGGTTTCCAGTGGGACCTCGGCGATGGCGCCACTTCAGCAAGCGGTACGTTCTTCCACACCTATGCGGCGCAGGGGAGCTACACAGTCCGTCTTATAGCCTCCGACGGCGACTGCGATGATACCAGCTACGGCATCGTAACCGTCGGTCCCAATGGAGTAACTACCAGCGATGCGGATCAGGATGCGATCACCATAGCTCCAAACCCATCTAACGGTAGCTTCACCATTAACATGCCACTTAAGGGTGCGCAGATAGCCGTGCTGAACATGTATGGTCAGGCGGTGTATGCTGCTAAAGCTGTCGGCAAAGTACATGTGGATATCGGCGGACAGCCTGCGGGCGTGTATGTGGTAAGGGTTGTTGGTGAGGATTTTGTGTGGAAAGAGATGGTGGTGGTGGAGTGACAGCCTCCGCCCGGATAATATAACGATCGCGAGCATGAAACTTTCCTCAAAGGCATTGGATCTATATAGAAGGATCAGTAAGGATACAAAGCTTGGTGACCTGCGCAAGATCGCGAAGGAGATCAAAAGGGATCACTCACTGGCGCTGCAACTATGGTCTACCGGTGAGTTTCTTCCCCGGCAGCTGGCCATCCTGATCATGGACCCAAAATGCCTTTCTCAGGAGCTAATTGATAAGCTTGATAAGGACATTCATAATCACCGGACTGGGGAAAGGCTTCAGTTAATAGACTGGCTGATGGCAAACCAGCTCGCCAAGGACAAGAAAACTATAGCCCTTATGCAGTCCTGGGAAGATAGCCCCTCTGCGTTGCAGAGAAGGACATTTTGGTATTACCAGGGTCGTCTGCGCTGGGTTGGCCAGACACCCCCTCCCAATACAGAGGAGCTGCTTTCCGCCATCGAGGAAAAAATAGAAGGAGAAGAGCCGGAAGTGCAATGGGCTATGAACTTTACAGTAGGACAGATCGGCATATTTCAGCCTGAATACCGTTCCAGGTGTATTCTCCTTGGCGAACAAACTGGCTTGTACAAAGATGAAGTGGTGGCAAAAAATTGTACACCCAATTATTTACCCGAGTTTATAGCGATACAAGTCGCCAAGCTGAAGAGGTAGTCTGTTTTGTTTTTCACCGCCCTCTGGCACCCACTTCGCATCTATTTGACTGGCAGCTTCCATTTGTCCACCGGGCAAAAGCAGCACGGTGACGATATGGTGGAACAAGCCCCGGCCCACATAGAGAATAACATCAGTGAAAGAATTTCAGCAGAAGAGCTATCTTCCAGGTTTGCAATCGGACGGAGGAACTTCGACCGTAGGTTTATCAAGGCCACTGGCAATACACCGGTTGAGTACGCCCAGAGAGTAAAAACGGAGTCTGCAAAAAAAGGCGCTGGAAAGTACAAGGAGCACCATTAACGAAGCCATGTACCGAGTCGGCTACTCAGATGTAAAAGCCTTTAGAGAAGTCTTCAGAAAGACAACGGGTCTTTCGCCCAGGAATATAAAAGCAAGTATAATAGGGAAGCGGCCGCCGGTTACTAATCGTCCTTTATTACTTCATAGTGCAGCTCCACCATTCCATTTTTGTATGCTGTTACATTCCTTAGGTGCAAAGCTTGTTCCTGCCTCGCAGCGTCGAAGAATGGAGTGCCCTCTCCTAGCATGATAGGGAGGATTGATTGTCTGATTTCATCTGCCAGGTTTAAACGAAGGAAATCATTTGCCAGGCTGGCACCGCCGACCAGCCAGACATTCCTGTAATAAGGCCTTAGACGCTCATTTACAAGGGTGCTGAGATCTCCGGAAAAAGTTTGGATATTCGGCCGTTCAATGGGAAGCTGCCTGTGAGTCAGCACGATAGTCGGCACATCTCCATAAACCCAGCCGTAGGATTTCGAAAGCTCCAACGCATGTTCGTATGTGCGTGATCCCATAACATAACAATCTATAGTTTTAAGAAGCTCTTCCTGGCTCTCGTCAGATATAGAAACGCCGCTCTCGTAAAGATCAGATGTTTCAAACCACGAAACACTATTGTCTTTCTTGGCTATATAACCGTCCAGGCTTGAGACCATGTGGATGGTTATGGTAAGTTCTTTTGTCGCCATCTATCAGTTGGTTGTCGATATGTGGATGTTGGAGTCGTGGTGCATTTTTTATCTCCCGCACAATGAATTTAAAAAAAACCATTGGCTTTGATATCAGGTCCTTTTAGCAGCCAAATTGTGACTTCCTTTTTTTGATTACCCTGCCTTTGGTAAATTTGTATTATGTGCAACCGTATCGCCCTTCCGGAAGATAATGAGCTTAGAGACCTTGTGAAGAACCAGCACATAACGGTGCAGGAGTATGACCACTATTATCACGCCTTTGCATACACTCACCCCCAGGTACCCATTCTCACTATGGATGAACCAACCGTGGTGAAAACTTCCATGTGGGGACTTGCACCAGCCTGGGCCAGGGACAAGTCTGAAGCACAGTCATGGGTAAAGCAGCTTGTAAATGCAAAGTCTGAAAAGGCGGACTCAACTTATAAGCCATACATCAGTTCTAAGCGATGCCTTGTATTTGTAAAAGGCTTCTACGAGTTTAGGTGGGAAGACGTAAAGGGCAAAGTAAAGACACCCTATTTCATTTACGCTGCAGATCATAAGCCATTCACCTTTGGTGGTATTTACAATAACTGGATGGATCATGAGTCTGGCCACGTTTTTAATACATTCACCATACTGACTACTCCTTCCAACGAGCTAATGACTGAAATACACAATAGCGGGTGCAGGATGCCTGTCATAATTGGTCAGGATCATTGGTCCCAGTGGCTCGACCCTGCGGTTGATTCAACCTCGTTCCTTAGCCCTTATAAGGATGGCTTTCTCAAAGCCCATCCTGTAAACAGGAACCTCGCAA
>CAMPJV010000193.1 GCA_946886975.1 uncultured Taibaiella sp.
GAAGCTTTCTGTTGATCTTGTAACGTCCTACTTCACCAAGATCATAACGCTTGTCTGAGAAGAACAGCTTGTCGATGATACCACGAGCTGTTTCATCATCCGGAGCGTCTGAACCACGGAGCTGACGGTAGATATGCTGTACCGCTTCAAGCTCTGAGTTAGAAGTATCCTTATTAAGCGTATTATAGATGATAGAGTAATCGCCGCTTACTTCTTCCTTCTGGAGGAATACGGTCTGAATACCCATATCCATGATCATTGTGGCATTGTCCTCATCAAGAACATTATCACGATCAAGAACGATCTCATTACGCTCGATGGTTACTACTTCGCCGGTATCCTCATCTACGAAGTCTTCCGTCCAGCTGCGGAGTACGCGAGCTGCAAGGCGACGACCGATGTGAGGAGCAAGGCTCTTCTTGTCTACCTTCACTTCATCAGCCATGCCGAAGAGCTCAAGTATGTCCTTATCGGTTTCGAAGCCGATGGAACGAAGAAGTGTTGTTACAGGGAATTTCTTCTTACGATCGATGTAGGCATACATCACGTTGTTGATGTCCGTAGCGAACTCCATCCATGCACCCTTGAAGGGGATAACACGGGCAGAATAGATCTTGGTACCGTTAGGGTGAACGCTCTGACCAAAGAACACGCCTGGTGAACGGTGAAGCTGGGAAACCACTACACGCTCAGCACCGTTGATAACGAAAGTACCGCGGGGAGTCATGTAAGGGATGTTGCCCAGGAACACATCCTGAACGATCGTCTCGAAGTCTACGTGCTCCTCATCATTACAGCTAAGACGAAGCTTAGCCTTCAGAGGAACGGAGTAAGTAAGACCGCGCTCCATACACTCATCGATGGTGTAACGGGGCGGATCGATGAAGTAATCCAGGAATTCGAGCACGAAGATGTTTCGTGTGTCGGTGATCGGAAAATTTTCCTTGAACACACGGAAGAGACCTTCAATGTTACGCTTATCAGGGGTTGTTTCAAGCTGGAAGAAATCCTGGAACGACTGAAGCTGAATGCCTAATAAATCAGGCGTTTCAGCTACGTCGTGGATCTTTCCGAAATTGACGCGACCAGTAGCGGTTTTTTTCTTTGGTATAGCCATAGTATGTTTAAAAACTCCTTTTTTGCCAAACAAAAATTGCCCGTACCAAAAGGAGTGACCTTTTAGAACAGGAAATACCTATCAATAAAAACTAGTCAAAAATGTATTGTGCACAGCTAGCTCCCGGGAAAGGGACGGCAAATATACGACGAGTCCTACAATTAGCAAAATTTATTCCAAAAAACATGGAAGGCCTTGTTTTTCTGCTAATTGGGGATAAATATATGTTTCTGCAATGAATAGTACACACTGAAACTCATGCAGTTAATGCAATATACAGCATTCCGGGAAATAAAAATTAAAAAGCTGGCACGCCCACAGGAATGTCTGATTTGGCGTCTATTCTGTTCATGACCTGGTGCACGATGCGCTCACCGCTATGGGTGTCATATGGATATATATCTGTATACTGATACCATGTACGGAGCGTCTTCCTAAGGGAGGACTTCGCCTGATCCAGGTGAGTCTTTATGGTCTCCTCGGTGGTGCTGAGGAGGTGAGCGCCCTCTGGGATGCTGTAGCCTTCGACCTCGCAAAGGATATAGACGCTTCTGAGCGTAAGAGGCAGCTGCTCGAGGCAGGCTTCGAACTTGCCGGCGGTGGCGGTGATGAGGGGCAGACGAGAGCTGTCGTAATGATGAGCTGAACGGACAGCACTGCACGCGGGCTCATCCGCCGCCTGAGGTATATGAATGGCTATGGTTTTAGGGAACTTGAGGCAATTGTTGATCATGAGTTTCATGAGCCATGTGCGATAAGAGACATTGCCGATGAACTTGCGACTTGGGGAAAAGGCTTCCAGATGTGTAGTGAGCATTACCTCTTCTGCCTCAGTATGAGAAAGGCCGTGGGTGCGGGCGATGCGGTAGAGGGCCTTTGTGTGCCGTCTTACGAGCACCTCAAAGCATTTCGCCTGGCCTCCCTTCACCTTGTCAACAAGCTCTTTATCAGCGAGATGACCGTATAATAGCATCGTGTTCTTCATGGCCGGCAATTGAGTATAATAATCAAGCAAAATCCCCTTCAGAAAAATGGCGACATCGTTTCAGTAATAGTTGAAAAAACAATGCCGGGAGTATTCTGAGGAGTGGACAATATAGCATATTTTCTGCAGATAAGCAAAGGAGCGAGGGCGGCCAAAAGTGGACATATGTGCTTCTCCGTGATGTTCAGACGGAGCGATAGGGTATCGATAGGCTAGCGATTGGGCAGCGATAGGGCAACGAAGGGGTGGTAACTCCAATGGTAACCCGGTGAAACTCCGCTGTAAAGCCGTGGGCCCTACCATGTAGAGGCTCTTAAAAGTGTAAGATGAGCCTCGCACGAACCCAGAAAGTACTAAAATAGACTCGCGTTACTCTATGCTAGCCAGGGTGATTTCGCCTGTGAGCGCGCCTGTGAGATCGTAGCCCTGAGTCTTAACCATGCCTAGCGTTGGAACAAAAACCTCCCTTTTGTACATAACAGAATAGCCAAGTTCGTTCGTGAAACCTTTTTTGACCATGAGCTTTGAGAGCTTTGTCTGGCCTTTGTCGAACATTGCTTTCTGCTGCTGGTTGACTTCCTCATCCACAGATTCATAGTCAACCTTCGCTGTTTGCTTGGTCCAGGTCTCAGACTCGATGACGAAGCCCTTGTACTTAACGCCGCCAACGGTTACTTCTTCTTCGCCTGTTACTTCGGAGCGAACGTAATTGATGGTGTGGCCTGAGCTGGACAGGGTCTTTCTTACTGCAACGTCTATGGTTCTGTAGACTGCTTTAGTGGTCGTCTTGGTGTAGTTGCCGAAGCCGGTTTCACCTGTGCGGGAGTCTGTGGCAAAACCGAATTCATGTGAGGTGCTGGTGGAGTTGTGAGAGAAGACCTGCTTCTTAACTACTTCATCAGTAGTGGTGGGAAAGACGATATTGATGTCTTCATAAGAAGGAAGCTCATCTCCTACTTTCAGATTCATTGGAACCTTCTGTACGCCCTGAATGGTGTAGCCATAAATTCCTCCCTTACCGTCGGGGACAATGATGGGACCTCTATTGCGGCACAGGTACATGGTGTCATTAGCGCACCTGACATAACTATTGTACTCTTTGTCGGCAATGATGGTAGTCATGACATATTCATCTCCATCGGGAGTCGTGGTCTTCTTTGCCGTGTAGATCATTGGATAGGTGCTGGCAGCGCGAAGTGTTCCAGCCACTGCATCTTTATTAAATTTCATTACCTGCTCCTCCTTCTTTTCCTCCTTTCCCTTTGAAAACTTGGGATCAGACATAAAGGGGGTGGTCCAGGTAACTATATTCAGGTTGACCTTGCTGCCGTCTTTGAGTGAAAGATTGCAATTCTGACCTAAGGCAACTGCGCTGTACAATGCCGCAATAATTGAAATGGTGATATGCTTTTTCATGATGTAGAGAGATAAAGATCAAAGCTAATATATATAATCAGAGATTGCTATAGCTGAGCTGGTTTAATCCAGCTGCTATTCGAAATTGTCTTAGCCATAGTATTATACCATGAAACGAGGGACGATCACTATTATCTGCATACTATTTGGAATCGCATCCTTTTTTACTAAAGCGTCGCTTGCACAGATTGAAAGAGCAACCGTGTTAGGTAAGAGGCAGGTTTCCTCCTCAGATTCTATGCAATTGAAAAGGCTATGGAGCAACGCAAATAAGTGCCCCCTATACTCCGAGCAGCGGCAGAAAACCCTGGACAGTGCATTGGCCATTATGCCCTGGAATGCATACTACTGGCAACAGAAAGCGATGCCTTTATACAAGCGGAAGAAGTATGAACTTGGGGCTCCGTACCTCGACAGTGCAGTGAAGTATGACGCTAAGGCGTACATAGACTACAGGGGATTTATGAAATGCCTGTTTCAGAAGAACTACAGGGAGGCAATTGCGGACTTTCATGCATCCAGGGCGCTGCTCGGTAATGGGAGCGTGATGGATCATACCTATGATTTTTACCTGGGGCTGTGCCACCTGCAACTCAATGCGTTTGATTCGGCGGAGTATTTCCTGAGGAGAACTACTGAGCAGCAAAAAGCAAAACTTGGCGAAGACTGGGTGCATCCGACGGACCTGTTTTACCTTGGTATCGTTTACTACGAGAAAGGAGCATATGCCAGAGCTATCGAGACTTTCAACCGGAGCATAAAGCGGTACAAGAACTTCTCGGACGCGAAGTTCTATAAAGCCGTTTGCCTTGAGAGGCTGAACAAAAAAGCGGAGGCCGAGACCTTATTTAAGGAGGCAAAGAATGACTTTATAGATGGAGCCACAATTAACGAGGACAATTATATCTATGAGTCCTACCCTTACCAGGTGGACAGGCTAGTGCACTACAGATAGGACCGCTTCTGACGCCGCAACCTGAACTGAAGCTAAGGCGCCTGACGAATGCTACTTATTGACCCTATGAGTATAGACGTTATGGTTTAGCTCCATACTAAGCAAGTACAGACCAGAACTTAATCCTGACAGATTTGGGATGGTTACGTTCTGGATGCCTGGTCTAAGGAACTCCTTGTATTCGACAACTTTCCTTCCCGAAATACCGACAAGCGTAAATAGCGCATCGCCTTCGCTTTCTGCGGAAACCGTAAGGAAAAGCTTATCAGTAAAGACGGTTGGATAAATATTGACGATACCTTTGCTTAAAGCCTTTTGGCCGGTTGCCACTGTGGGTGAATAGTAAAAGCTGCCATTGTCTTCAACAATCTTAAGCCTGTAATAGATCTTTCCACCATCATTATTTACCGCGACATCCGTTGCCTGATACCTCTGCTGCATTTCACCGCCCCTTGCATGTAGCTCGGCTATGGATGAAAAGACGGTTGCATCTAAACTGCGCTCGATAGCGAACCTGGAAATATTCTTCTCATTGGAAGTGACCCAGGTGAGGTCTATATTGTCGCCCTTGCGAACTGCGGTAAAGCTTAAGATATCCAGGCTGAGCGGACTAATATCGAAGCCCATCTTCATTAGTCTCGCCTGCAGCGATCCCGTTCCTGTTGTCGCATTACCAGCAAGCGTGCGATTTATTGTACTTGGCACCGCTGAATTTGACGCACATGGAGAGGAACCGGAGCCTGAAAAGCCTGCCTGCGAAACCTCAATAATCAGGTTCATTGTATTATCATAAGAATAAGGAGTGGTCAGAAAGATCTCATACCATCCGGCGGCATTGAGCGTAGGGCTGACTGTATTGCTAAAGACAGTCGTAAGGCCACTTACAAACGGCCCTGCAGTGAAGGTAGTAAGGGCTGAGGGGCCCATTTTGATTGTCAGTGTTGTGAAGGTAGGCGAAGTAGCGATGCCGCCGATGTAGATCTTGTCTATCGTTCCCGATGGTGCATTAAAGTCTGCAGGGTAATAAAGGTTTTGACGACAGTTTGAGGAACAGCTATTCAAAGGAAAAGCATTGTTCGTAATATCGTTTGGCGTGTAGTTATACTGTGGTATCTG
>CAMPJV010000194.1 GCA_946886975.1 uncultured Taibaiella sp.
AAGCAGATTGAATTAGTTGCGCCTACTAACTATAGCGTTATAATATATGGCGAGAGCGGGAGCGGGAAGGAGGCAATTGCCCAGCAAATACATCAAAAGAGTAAAAGAGCTAATAAGCCTTTCGTTGCTATTGACTGCGGGGCACTATCTAAGGAATTGGCTGGAAGTGAACTGTTCGGACATGAAAAGGGATCCTTCACAGGAGCATTGAACCAGAAAATAGGCAGCTTCGAAATAGCAAATGAGGGAACTATTTTCCTTGATGAAATAGCTAATCTTTCCTATGATATTCAGGTTTCACTGCTGCGCGTGGTGCAGGAAAGAAAAATGCGTCGGGTGGGGGGAAATAAAGATATAGAATTGGATGTGCGTATCATCGTGGCAAGTAACGAAAAGCTATGGGATTTTGCCAGAAATGGAAAGTTTCGTGAGGATTTGTATCATCGCTTTAATGAGTTCAGCATTGAGGTGCCGCCTCTTAGAGAAAGAAAGCGTGACATAATGCTGTTCGCTACCCATTTCCTCAACCTCACAAATGCAGAGCTGGGAAAGAATGTCAAGGGTTTTAGTAAAGAAGTCGAGGATATTTTCCTCAACTACGTCTGGTACGGAAACCTGCGCGAGCTGAAGAATGTGATCAAGCGGTCAACCTTGTTAACAGATGGGGACTTTGTAGAGGTTAAGTCCCTTCCATTCGAAATAAGTAATTTCCATAAGCTTCAGTTTGATCTACCTTCGATCTCTGGCGATAGTACAAGACAGGAGCCAATGTCCGTTGCCTCCGTGCCTTCCCAGCCTGTGTCGTATGAAAACAAGCTGAAGAGTGCAAACCTGGACGCCGAGTACGAGGTAATCCTCGAGGCTTTAAAGCAGGCGAACTTTAATAAGAGCAAGGCAGCTAAGCTGCTAAACATTGACAGAAAGACGCTCTATAATAAGATGAAGCAGTTCAAGGCTTTCAAGTTGGACTAACTGACGGATCCTTTTGAGGCGTGCTTTCGCCGATCTGAAGCTATTTGTGTGGCCTCTGTTTCAATTAGAATGTACATTAGTGGAAGTATGCTTGTGGGCATCTGCGCAGGCTTTGGCTAATAAATAGAAGGTAAAATGAGTGAGCAAAGTGACATACAGATTCTGATTGTGGATGATGATGAGGATGATTTCATTATCACCAGTGAATATATAAGGCATATCCCGGCTACTTCGTTTGAGATTGACTGGTGCCATAAATATGACGAGGCGCTGCAGTACATGTTAGACGGAAAGTATGATCTGTACTTTGTGGATTACAGGCTAGGCGCAAAATCTGGCGTTGACCTTTTAAAGGAAGCTTTAAGTAACAACTGCGAGGAGCCTATTATTCTCCTCACCGGGAAAGGCAACTATGAGGTTGACATTGAGGCCATGCAGTTGGGGGCAGTGGATTATCTCATAAAGACCGAGCTAAGCATTGAGAAGATGGAGAGGAGCATCAGGTATGCACTGGAGCGCTCTGCAACAATGAAAGCCCTCAAAGCCAATGAGCGTAAGTACCGTAGCATTTTCGAAAAGTCAAAAGATATAGTGTTCCTTGCCGACGAAACATTGAATATCCGGGATGTAAATGATGCTATATTTTCCATGCTCGGTTTTACAAAGGAAGAGGTTCTGGCCATGAATTTGAGTGACCTCATAGATCAGGCCCAGCATAAAAAGTTCTTACAGCAGTCTCTTCAGAACCGTAGAGAGGTCAATGACTGGGAGGTTACGGTCATGACCAGGTCCGGCGAAAGGAAGAGCTGCATGCTTAGCGCCACTTTTGAAGATATTCATGCTGGTAAAGGCTATGTCCAGGGCATTATCCATGATATAACTAACCTTAAGAGAGTGGAGAAGGCCACGCTGCAGGCAGAAAAACTTGCCGCCGCGGGAAGGTTGGTGCGCACACTTGCGCATGAGGTAAGGAATCCCCTTAACAATATCACCCTCTCCGTGGAGCAAATGCTGCAGGACATAAAGGATGAGTCCGCAGAATTGTACCTGAATATTATCCAGCGAAACAGCAAGCGCATCAGCGACCTGATCAGCGAGCTTTTGAATACTTCGCGGCCTTCAGAGATTACCCTGGAGGAACATATCCTCCAGACCATCCTTGATGACGTAATAGCGTCTGCTATTGATCGGTTAACCCTTAAAAGGATTAAGCTTCATGTAAAATACCCTGACGATGTGATGGTCGTTCAGGCAGATCGGGAGAAATTAAAGATTGCTATGTTGAATATTATGATCAACGCAATTGAAGCCATGGAGGAGGGTATTGGCACCCTCGATATAAGTCTCCAGCGCGTAGAGGATCAGGCCGTCCTTAAAATCTCTGATAATGGCTGCGGTATAAGCGAAGAGAATATCTCTCGATTATTTGAGCCCTATTTTACCCAGAAGAGAAATGGTATGGGCTTAGGCCTCGCCTTTACACTCAATATCATCCAGGGGCATCGTGCAAATATCGAGGTCTCCTCTGTCCTCTCACAGGGTACCACTTTCACGCTCATTTTCCCATTGATCAATAAAGTTGAATCCGACTCGTTGCAAAAGAAAACGCAGCAGGCTTAGCGATATCTGCGTGGCACAGTCTTTTAGCTTCTTTAATGGCAAAATCAATTATTATGAGAAGCATATTATTTCTGATCGCGGTTGTGTTAATAATTGGCTGGCTCTTAGGAGTGTTCGTATATAGTGCAACTGGATTGATACACGTATTGCTCGTCATTGCTATAATTTCCTTACTCCTAGGCTTTATCAGGAGGGGATCCATAGACTAGCAATTTTAATGACAAAGGATTTAAAGGCTATAGATTTCTATAGCTTTTTTCTTGTCACGCGTTTCCCTGGTTCAGTCTGGGAGCCTGAGATGAAAACTGCCGGTCAAGGTCAGTGAGGCTTATGGGCTTTTCTATTACGTTGAACTTCGAACCTTCGGGCAGTTCAGGTAGCACAGGGTGGAAAGCACTGATGAGGTTTAGATATACATCTGGATATTCCTTGAGAATTACAGGAGCGATCGTCCATCCCGTTCCGTCAGGCAGATTGTTATCGAGAAATACCACGTCAGGCTGCAACGATTTCAAAAAGGAAATGCCCTGTTCGAGCGTATGCGACAGGTACACTTCATAGTTCTTGCGGAGAAAGTAACTTTTAAGCAGGTGGCACAAATCAATCTCGTCATCAATTATTAAAACCTTTCTTCGGGTGTGCATATTTTGTGTTTGTTAAACCCTGAATTGCTTAAGGGTAAATCTAAGTCGTTGAATTTCATCGAGGGTTAAGGTCATTACTTCTTCTAGTCTAAAGTATCAAGTCCAATCTCATCCAATTCATACAAAGACAATGCCTTGTGATAGTTATATCAGTTATTTAACATTCACCTAAGCTGGCATAGTGGTGCTGTGCATCCAATAGCTTCTCAGGGCCGCCACGGTTTTCAGTAGACTCTCAAAACTATTAGGCTTGGTTATGTATGAATTAGCGCCCAACTCATAGCAGCGTCTCATCTCCTGTTCATTGTTGGTGGTGCTGAATATTACCACGGGGATCTTCTTCAGGTCAGGATGTTGCTTTAGCTCACGCAAAACTTCTCTACCGTCTTTTTTTGGCATATTCAGATCCAGTAAGATGAACCTGGGATACTTCTTGTCCCTACCCGTTGATGTAAGGCCATTCAGATAGTCAAGCACCTCAACGCCGTTCTCAACGAAATGTAATTTATCAGTAAATCCGTTCTCTTCGAAAGCCGCCTGTAATAAAAACCGGTCATCCGCATCATCCTCAGCTATAAGTATGAAAATCTCCTCCATGCAGTCAGTTGGTTGTTGTAAAGATAGAGAAATATCAGTGTCAACACTAAGTCAAAATACTTTACCGTTCAGCCTTAGTTGCTCTGCGTGAAATAAGCTGACTCGCTTGCTCAATAGTACTGGTTTCGGCTATTTCATGAGGAATAATCTCAACAATACAACACTTTTCCGGCAAGGTGACATGGTGTTCAGAACAACCCTGCAACTGGCATAATCTTTTTACCAATAATAGTTCAGTATATATAACCCTCAATTCTATGTTACAGGAAAGTGCCAACCAGGATCTCAACAGAAGTAGTGATAACAGTGGAGCTGAGCAGAATAGTGATGCTTATAGGAGAGATGGGGTACATCTCGGCGAGGCGTCTGCATCAGAATCTCCCGGGAAAAAAGGTGGCGGAGGAACTGGGTATGATGTCGAACGCGAACAGCGGGAAGTCAATAGGGAGCAGGAGGAAATGCACAAAGAGCGTGATCCCGACCAGCTCGAAGTCGAGCGTACTCAAAATCCCCAGCCTGATACCAATCCTCAGCCCGACATCAATCCAGGCAAAGAAACTCCCGGCACGAAGCCTACACCTGAAACTAGCCCCGGTGCTACCCCCACGGGGTCATATGAACGTGGTGTAAGTGGAAGCTGGAGTCAGAGTAGTTGGGATCCAAATTCATTCAGATAATCGTTGCTGTTATGGTTCGAAAGAATAGTATTCTAAAAATGATAGGCAAAGCGATTTTTGCCAGACCAACAAGAATTCCACCGCCTGAGGTGTCGGCAGAACGCATCTGTGGATATATTCATCTGAGAAATCCAGACAGCAGTGTAAACGGGCCACGGATCCCAGACCGGTCCCATGGCAGCGAGGGTACTGACAGGACAAGCAGAAGCTTCGATAAGCAGATACAACTTTGCAGATCCTGATTAGCTATGAATTTGAAAACACAGGCTATAGTGCAGGCAGATAATCCGGTTGTTGTACAGCAATATGTGTAGCAACCGGCTATGATTGTCTCCTTTGGCGGTGTTAGATTTTAATGAGATAAATAGTACTAGTCATCATTGTAAAACCAAACATCTATGAAAAAATCACGTAGCCAATCTTCAGGACGTGCATCATCATCGGGACGCTCTTCAAGTAAAAGCTCATCTTCGGGAAGCCGTGGTTCAAGCTCAGGCGCAACTAAGAAGTCTGCATCATCTAAGTCTTCTTCCTCTGGTGGAAGGTCTTCAGCTTCATCCGGCCGTTCCGCATCTGCTTCCGGCAGCCGCTCCTCTTCGTCAGGTAGTCGCGGATCATCCAGCAAGTCAGCTCCACGTGCGGCATCAAAGAGTTCTTCAAACGGACGTGCAACAACATCAAAGAAAACAGCATCAAAGAAGACCGTAACTGCTTCACGTGCTTCTTCTAACGGAAGGGCTTCAACGGCGAGCAGGGGACGTAAGCAGACTACACCTAGGGAAGGTCTTACTGAAGTTTTGAAAGACGGGATGAAGGATATATACTATGCCGAAAAGCAACTGGTAAAAGCACTCAAAAAGCTCAGCAAAGCGGCTACGAACCAGGAACTGAAGGAGGCTTTTACAACACACATGGAGCAAACTGCTGAACAGGTCGAACGGTTGGAGGAGGCTTTTGAAGCAATGGACATGAGGGCGGCAGGTAAGAAGTGCCCAGCCATGGATGGCCTTATTGAGGAGTCAAATGAGCACATCGAGGAAATGGACAAAGGCCCTGCTCTTGATGCTGC
>CAMPJV010000195.1 GCA_946886975.1 uncultured Taibaiella sp.
ACCCAGATCTACGCCGAAGGAGGAAATTACATGACTGACGGCTGGAGAAATTCATTTCATAGTTCAAAAATTATCGGATCTGCAAACACGGGTGCTACGCATTCACCACCCTGGAGTTCACAGCAGGCAGCAGACAGCGTGAAATACTACTGGGCTTCAGACAGTGTAACCGTTACCCAGGGACTATCTTGCGATGGGGGCACTCAGCATATAGACATGTACCTGAAACTCGTAGATGAACAAACGTTTGCTATTATGGAATATCCGGCGATTGTCACAGCTTCTGATAAGGCCGTGATCGACTCAGTTATATCCATGGTCTCAAAAAGAAACTCGACTTATGGCAAACCTTATAGAATATTTAAGATGCCTATGCCCACACGCAATGATGGCACCTATTCAACTACGTGTTCTTCTATCGATGGGGATGCAAGAACCTTTGTAAATGGCCTCATGGTCAATAAAACCTACATTATGCCATCGTTTTCCTCAGCTACTTCTGGTAACAAGGCAGGCGATAGTGTGGCGGTTGAACTGTTTAAGAAAATACTTCCGGGCTATAATATAGTACCGATCGATGCAAGACTTCTGACACTGGGCGGCGGCGCTATTCACTGCGTCACCATGCAAATACCCGCCGAGAATCCACTCAGGATCTGGCATCCGGCGCTTGTGGACGAGCAGCCATTAGCATCCAGCTTTCACCTGATCGCCAGGATTACCAATAAGAGTGGTATCTCAAGCGCGGCCTGTAAGTGGAGAAGGAAGGGAACTGCAACATGGAACACCGTGGCATTGGCAGATAGTTCTGCCGCCACCTACAAGCTAGCCAATATTAGCGGATCATTCGTTAGCTCTGATACAATCGAATACTACATCACAGCATCAAGTGTAAATGGGAAAACAGTCGTAAAGCCACTTACCGCCCCAACCGGCTTCTATACCTTTTACTTTGACAACTCAATGCCGGTTACAGGGCTCGACAACAGCAGGAACTTCATACTGAATGCTGTACCCAACCCATCAACGGGCGAGTTTTACATTCCGGTGTCTCTTGAAAACTCAATGGCTTTGACCGCTATCGTCACTGATATAACGGGCAGAATCGTGACACGGCAGGACTTTGGGAAGCGACAAAGCGGCATGTCTAAGCTGGAATTTAACCTGAATGACGCCCCCAAAGGAGTATACTTTATTCAGATTAATGCAGACGGACAAACACTGGAGACAAAGAAAATCATTATCCAATAAGAGGATAAGATAGAGAAATGGGGAGTTCTTGATGACTCACCTTTCTTGTACAGCATGTTTTATGGATACATCATCTTCATGCAAAAAACGCTGCCGCCCGACTTCATAAATTCCGATGTCTCTACTTCGATAACCTCAAAGCCTTCGATAGAGAGGATGTTCCGAGTCGTCTCAGAACCCTTTTGCAGAATTGCCACCTTACGACCACCAATATCGAACACATGGGCATTTAAAGAGAAAAAGCGCTCCGCCTCCTGAATTGGCACGTAGTGGATTACCCTGAACACTTCCTCGATCATTGCAAGCCCTTGCTCAGAGAAAGCTTCCTCACAGATCATTACACTGTCGGTTGATAAAGGAACAAAGCAAGTGTCAAGATGGTAGAACTTCTCACTTACAAGCTCTAGGGCAACTATAGGTGTCCGAAGTAGCATTGTGAGCTCTACATAGGCGTCAACATTGGTGCGGTGGCCGAATCCTCCATATAATAGCCTCTTTCCAGGATGTGGTATGACATCACCCATACCTTCGAACATTAAATCAGGACTGAGAGACAATGGCTCAAAGCCCTTGTCCCGAAAAAAGTCTTCAAAATATGGCACTTCCCTTTGACGCGAGCTATGTCTCATATTACTCATAACGACTACTCGTTTTCCATTATCCATTACCCATGGAAAGCTCTGATTTGCACAGAAAACCATATCCTCACAATCCTCAGCGCCTGGCAACACAGACACTTCCTTTACCACTCCAGCCTCCTGTAAACTATCATAGGTATGCTTCAGCTCCTGCCATTGCTTTAGTACATCAGCTCGGACTGTACTTCCTGCGTTTCCTTTCATGTGCACGTTCTTCTCGTCCACTATATCAAAATAATCTGGCGTGCACAAAAGGACATGCTCATACTCACTCCTATTCGCGATTTCGCCAATCTTAAAGGGAAGGGGAGCTGAGGTATATAATCCAGTCATTGAGCTTGGTTTAGCCATGAAAATAAGACTTTTACATATAGTGGCTTACTTAAACTCACATATGGTATGGGCTTGTCCGGTGAAGTCTTGGGGTGAGATGCTCTCCAATAACTATTCGAAAGGAAGTTTATATTGCTTTGTTCCTTAACTTTAGTTTCAAATACAGGCCTTATGAAAAGGATCATTACACTCGCTATAGCTTCTTTGGCATTTTCAGCATCCCAGGCACAGGTATCGGGAGGACTCAGGACTGGGGCAAGCCTCTGGATGGACAAAGGAAATGGTTCCTGCTTCTCTAATTCTCTGGAGGGCCAGAACAAAACATGGGACAAGGAGCTTTTTGCCCGATATACGACATCAGGCAAGCTGGCTTTTGAGACTTCAGTAGGTCATTACGCATTCAGGAACCACTCGACACCACCAGCAGGGGATTACACCGCTCCGGGATATAATAATACCGGGCTTAAGCAAAGCTCCGAGAATATTGAGTGGAATATCTCAGCTCAATATGATGTATCGTGCCCGTCGATGAAATCCTGCCCAATGCTAAGCAAGCTGAAAAGCTACATTGGAGTTGTTGCAACCCCCACCTATTCGAGCTCCAGGACAGAACTGCAGTACGTTCGACTGAGCGACGGCCTGCGGACAACGACAGTAGCTACTGATAATGAATTTGCGATATGGACGGGCATCAGCCATACACTGATTTATGAGGTTACATCCAATCTTTACCTCACTTCATCTGCCCGGATGCAGATAGATCCAAACCGCTTCTTTGAAAAGAACAGTGGTGTGGGCTCGAACCCCGATAGCCGTGTTGGCGTGCAACTTGGTGTTGGGTATAACTTTCAGTAAATCATTATCAATCTTATAGGAAAGTCCCCGCCTAAAAGCGGGGATTTCTGTTTGGGGTAAGGTTTTATTAGTACTTGAGGATGAACAAAGGTTTTGGAAGGATCTGCCTGGTTTTGGCTATACTGTTTTCTCTTGCAAGCATACGAGGGTTGGTCTCTGGAGCGGGCTTTGTGATGGTGATGCCTGCACTCGTGGCTGTGGTTCTGGTAATTGCGGGAGTAAGCAGTCTCAAAAGGAATGCATAAAAAAACCGCCCTGTTGTGCAGGGCGGCTTATTATCTATTAGCAGCTAAATTAGTTAGCAGCTACTTTACCTTTTGATTTTGCTACTACTTCCTCTTCGATATTACGAGGAGCAGGAGCGTAGTGGCTGAACTCCATTGTTGAAGACGCACGACCAGAAGACAAAGAGCGAAGCTGCGTAACGTAGCCAAACATTTCACTCAGTGGCACCTTAGCCTTAATAACCTGTGCTCCTGCACGGCTATCCATCCCTTCGAGCATTGCACGACGACGGTTAAGGTCACCCGTTACATCTCCCATGTACTGCTCAGGAGTAATAACTTCCATTTTCATGATTGGCTCCAGAATGATTGGCTTGGCCTTCCTGCCTGCTTCACGATATCCTGACTTTGCGCAAAGCTCAAAAGACATTGCATCAGAATCCACCTGGTGGAAAGAACCATCATATATACGCACTTTCATGCTGTCCACAGGGAATCCGGCAAGAACACCCGTGTTCATGGATACTTCAAAGCCCTTAGCAATTGATGAGTGGAACTCCTTAGGGATGGAGCCACCAAATATGTCGTTTACAAACTGAAAACGTGACTTTCCTTCAGCCAGGAATTCTTCGTCAGCTGGTCCGATCTCGAACTGAATGTCCGCGAATTTACCACGGCCACCCGTTTGCTTTTTGAACACCTCGCGGTGATCAACCTTAATGGTAAACGCTTCTTTATAGGCAACCTGTGGAGCACCCTGGTTGATCTCGACCTTGAACTCACGACGCATACGATCTACAATGATCTCAAGGTGCAATTCACCCATTCCGCGAAGGATCGTCTGACCGGTATCTTCATCTGTATTTACACGCAGTGTAGGATCTTCTTCAACGAGCTTGGCAATAGCCATACCCATCTTATCGACGTCAGCCTGAGTTTTAGGCTCAACAGCGATCGCGATCACAGGCTCAGGGATGAACATGTTCTCCAGAACGATCGGGTGTTTTTCATCACAAAGCGTGTCCCCAGTCTTGATATCCTTAAAACCAACAGCAGCACCGATATCACCAGCTTCGATATAATCAATTGGATTTTGTTTGTTGGCGTGCATCTGCATGATACGGCTGATACGCTCATTCTTGCCGGTACGCACGTTCAGCACATAAGAACCCGCATCAAGACGGCCTGAATAAGCCCGGAAGAACGCCAGACGCCATACGAACGGTTCAGTCCTGTTCTTAAATGCAAGTGCAGCGAAGGGCTGTTTTGCATCCGGCTTACGTGTTATTTCCTCACCGGTATCAGGATTGAGTCCCTTAGTTTCCTCGATGTCCATTGGAGAAGGAAGATAGCGGATCACGCAGTCCAGCATTTTTTGAACTCCTTTGTTCTTGTACGAGGAACCACAAAGCATCGGGATGATGCTCAGATCAATAGTTGCTTTACGCACGGCCTCATGGATCTCAGCTTCTGAGATACTGTTTGGATCTTCGAAGAATTTCTCCATCAGCTGATCGTCGTACTCTGCAACAGCCTCTACGAGTTGAGCTCTCCAGTGTTGCGCTTCTTCTACCATATCAGCGGGGATCTCGCCCTCTGTATAGGTCATACCTTGTGTAGAATCATCCCAAACGATAGCTTTCATTGTGATGAGGTCAACTACACCTTTAAAATGATCTTCTGCTCCGATAGGCAACTGAAGTGGTACTGACTTTGCTCCAAGCATGTCGCGCACCTGCTGAACCACCATCAGGAAGTCTGCACCCACACGATCCATCTTGTTCACGAAGCCAATACGCGGTACCCGGTAGCGGTTCGCCTGGCGCCAAACTGTTTCTGATTGAGGTTCAACACCGTCAACCGCGGAAAACAACGCGACCAGACCGTCTAGTACACGCATCGAACGCTCCACCTCTACGGTAAAGTCAACGTGACCAGGAGTATCAATAATGTTGAACTTAAATTTCTTAGAATCCGGAGTTGGCTGTCCCTGAATAGTAGGGAAATTCCAGAAACAGGTAGTGGCAGCAGAAGTGATCGTAATACCACGCTCTTGCTCCTGGGCCATCCAGTCCATGGTTGCCGCACCTTCGTGTACTTCACCAATCTTGTGGTTTACACCTGTGTAATAAAGGATACGTTCTGTAGTAGTGGTTTTACCGGCGTCAATGTGCGCTGCAATACCAAAGTTCCGCTGTAAGCGTAAGTCTGCCATTGTTATATATTATTATTGCTTTTCAAAATGAGGTGCAAAGGTATAGTA
>CAMPJV010000196.1 GCA_946886975.1 uncultured Taibaiella sp.
CAACAAGCCTGTTCGAATTGATACTATAGTTATCTCTACTCAGCACGATGACTTTGATGAGGAGAAGAAAATGCAGGAGCGCATCAAGAAAGACGTGCTTAGCATTCTTATACCAAGGGTAATGAAGCAGGTTCCCCAGAATAAGAACCTTTTTAATAACAAGATCAAATATCACATCAATCCAACTGGCAAGTTCGTTATTGGCGGTCCTCACGGGGATACTGGACTTACAGGTCGTAAGATCATCGTAGACACCTACGGCGGCAAAGGAGCTCACGGTGGTGGCGCCTTCTCTGGTAAAGATCCCTCTAAAGTGGATCGCTCTGCGGCATATGCTACCCGCCACATAGCCAAGAACCTGGTGGCTGCGGGTATCTGTGACGAGGTATTGGTTCAGGTATCTTACGCTATAGGAGTTGCCAAGCCAATGGGTGTTTATGTAAATACTTACGGCACTGCTAAGGTGAACATGACAGATGGTGAAATATCGCGCATTGTTGAGGAAGTATTTGATATGCGCCCTTACTTCATCGAGCAGCGCCTGAAGCTCCGTCAGCCAATGTACAGCGAATGTGCTGCTTACGGCCACATGGGCCGTCAGTCGGAAACAGTGACTAAGTCATTTAAATCTGCCGATGGTAAGACCAAGAGCGTGAAAGTTGAGCTCTTTACCTGGGAGAAACTGGACTATGTAAAGAAAGTAAAGGCTGCTTTCTCAGCAAAGAAGTAGATACCATCCAACTAATTATAGTAGTATAAGTTCTGCCAGACGGCAGGACTTATTTTTTGTCCCCTGCTCTTTTAAAAAGCAAGTTTCGATAACTTCGTAGGCTCACTCCTGAATAATCCCAGAGGATGCTATACGCGGTTGTTGATATTGAGACTACGGGAAGTTACGCGATGGGCAATGGCATTACCGAAATTGCTATTGTCATTCACGATGGGAAGGATATTCTTCACTGCTACGAGACACTCATCAACCCGCACCAGCATATACCTATCTTCATTCAATCGCTTACGGGCATTACAAACGAAATGGTGCTGAACGCCCCCTCTTTTACCGAGGTAGCAGGGCAGATACATGAGCTTTTGGAAGACAAGATATTTGTCGCCCACAACGTCAACTTCGACTATTCCTTTATAAAGCACCACCTGGAGAAAGCAGGCTACAACTGGTCAGCCAGGAAGCTTTGTACTGTACGCCTTTCCCGGAAGATCATCCCGGGGATGCTGAGTTACAGCCTAGGTAAACTCTGCCATCAGATCGGCATCCCGCTGCCTAATCACCACCGTGCAGGCGGAGATGCTAAAGCTACGGCGGCTCTGTTCTCGCTTCTCGTGGAGAAAGATCAGAGTCGAGTAATCGAGACAATGCTGAAAGGCAGGAACAAGGAACAATACCTCCCTCCACACCTGCCTGTGGAGCAGGTTGAACGGTTACCTGACACGCCTGGTGTCTACTACTTTTACAATGCCGTAGGTAAGATCATATACGTTGGCAAGGCCGTCAATCTCCACAAAAGAGTAAAAAGCCACTTTTCTAACAACAAGCCAACCAGGCAAAAGCAGGATTTTCTTAGAGATATTCACAGCATCAGCTATAAGGAATGTGCAACTGAGCTTATGGCGCATATCCTGGAGAGTGCAGAAATAAGAAGGCTATGGCCTGTACATAACAGGAGCCAGCGAGGATATTTGGCACGCTTCGGATTATTTGTGTATGAAGACCAGCAGGGTTACAAACGGTTTGCCATAGAAAAGCATAAGCATCATTTCAAGCCGGTCTATACATTCAACACGATCATTGAAGGCCATTCTCGACTGAGAGAGCTGATCACTGAGTTCGGCCTTTGCCCTCGACTCTGTAATCTTGCCAAAACAAATAGCTGCGATCATAACATAGAACTTGGCGAATGTGAAGGTAACTGCACCGCCGCTCCTGCTGCTTACAACGAGGCAGTCGATAAAGCCCTTAACTGGCTCGAAAAGCACCTGCCCACCTTTGCCTACGTTGACAGGGGCATGAATGACAATGAACAGAGCTGCATCCTCGTCCACAAAGGAAACTTCTACGGCATGGGCTACATAGAAGATGAAAAGCACCTAAAAAACCTGGAAGTGCTGCAACCCCTGCTGGAGCCACTTCAAGACAATGACTTCATAAGAAACCTCATCTACAAGCACGCTGCCACTCACCCTGAGAAATGCTATTCCTTTTAAGCTGGCGCCTGCAGCCAGCCTTATAGAGACCTTATAGAGACCTTTTAGAGACTTTATAGAGAGGTAGATCCGCTCATCAACCGATGCAGAGCCTATGAACCAGTGACTATTGGGCTAACCAATATTTACGAAGCAACCACTCAGTGACCGCGAACGTAAGTATCAAAAAGAAGTACCACTTCCAGTCGACCAGAGGGATGGTCTCTGTGGTGGTTTGAATGACAGGGCGAATATCCTGATTGTTCTTAATGCTATCGTATAGAGAAGCAATATTCTCGTACGGCACCAGAACACCAGAGTTCTTCCTCGCAATAGCATGCAGCAAGGGGTAGTCTGCGCCGGTCTCCATTAGCTCCAGGGGCATGTTCTGGACCACAAAGCTGCCGCTTTCAGAGTAGGCTTTGCCATTGTAGTTTGTACGTGCTGAATATGAGTAGGTGCCGGACGCACGAAGTCCAATGTTCAGCTTATAGGCATGGCCTGAACGTTCAAATGAAAAGCTTTGCTTGCGGCCGGCACTATCCAGTATCGTTAGCTGCACCTCTGAGGTATTTACCTGCTCATTATTCTGGTTCAGCAGGTATGCGTTCATACTTATGGCTTCCTGGTCGCTCCACACGTGCTTTGGAAGCTCAACACGGAAAGGCTTTTCGTTTACGTTTACCGACAAGAAGGAAACTGTCTGGCGAATGGCCTCGTCAATAACGTCGTGAGTGTTGAAGTGCCGGTATTCGAAAAGTCTCCAGCGCCATAATCCTTCCCCTACTAAAAGGGCGGAAGGTTGCGCGCCCTGCTGGAGGAGCCATAAGGGCATTTGCTGGTTTCCTCTTGCATGGAATAGCACCAATGCATTCGGATTCGCCTGCACAGCTCCTGAGGGTACTGCCAGAGGAGGCATCTTGTCCATCACTGCGTTAATGTTCTGAGGAAGGGTGAAAGCAGTAAACGAAGGATTGTAACTCGCAAACAAGTTCTGCAGGTTCTGCGGATTCACGTTAAGTCTTGCGAGGTTCTGCAGTTGGTTGAAGGCAGCATTATTAGCGTTCGCCCCCATGATGAGCCAGACAGACTTCTTAGCTGCGGCAAGCTGGGAGAGGAGATTGGACTGGGAGGGCAATGAATGCAGAATGACCACCTGGTAGTCCGAGAACGAGGAGGGCATATTATCTCCGGTCCTTACTACCACATTATAGCCCTCGAGTCCGCTTAATGCCTCTCTGATTGCATTTACATCTGGATGTGGAGCAGCAGCAGCCAACAGGATATTCTTCTTTTCGCTGACGACTTCTACAAATACATCCCTTCGGTTGTTAGCGGTATTCTGCTCTCCATCCGCAGATGGCAGAGCTATTACGTAGTGATGCAATCCCGCTCTGTCGGCCTTTACAGTAAATGACACAGAACGGTCGTACTTGTCGGAGGTGACAGAGATGGACGCATTACCTGTTGCTCCGCCGTTCACCTCTGTCAGGCGTACACTATTACTATAGCCATTGCTCATTACAGCTACAACGTCGGCCCTGATCTCGAACTGGCTGTTGAGAGACACTGTCCTGTTGGCATATACATTAGTAATGCGAAGGTCCTTCTGGGCGACGCTGTCACCCAATGCGACGGAATATATAATGCCCTGATAGGGCAGCTCCTGGAACTGCGGGTTAATGCCCTGATTATATCTTCCATCCGTTGCGAGGATCACGGCGCCAAGGTTCTGCTGACCGTAGAACTCAGCTGCCTGGGAAAGTGCGCTGGCTATATCAGTCGCCTGCTGCTTATATTGGAAGAGTGTGTCACGTTGAATAGCGTTGCCAAAGCCCCAGCGGATCACCCGGTAATCTTTGGAGAGTTTCTGCAACAAAGCCTCCGCGCTGGTCTTATAGCTGCCTGTGTCTGACTTAAGAGCTGCGGGAATAGACTGTGTATTGTCCTGAAGGAAAAGGACTATTGGCTTCTGAGTGTTGTTCTTATTGATCTCGATAGACGGGGCTAGTAACAAAAGACATGTCAGAAAGACTACCAGCCCGCGCAGTAATGCCGTAAGCCATGGGTAAGGGACCGCTCTACGAACGTCCGCACGATACACCCAATAACCGACACCAAGGGAAAACAGGATAGCAAGTACCCAGAAAACGATCTGCATGCAGCATGCAATATAGGGCAATTGAGCTATCAGGGAAAGGGGAAAAGAGTTAAAAGTTTAGTAATACAACAGCCCCCGTGGCGCGGACTAATTTACCGATTGAACGCTTATCCTTTTAACTTTGCGGCTTATGCGAATGCACGAAGTAGCAGGTGAGAAGGACATAAGAGCGTTCCTCGAACTACCTTTAGATATCTATAAGGGCGACCCCAACTACATCCGTCCGCTTGACAAAGACGTTGAGGAGGTCTTTAACTCTGCGAAGAACAAATACTTCAAACAAGGGGAATGCAAGAGATGGCTGCTGAAAGATGGCGGAGGAAAGGTAATAGGACGGGTGGCTGCATTTACCAACAAGAAGTACAAGAATGACCAGCCCACGGGTGGCATCGGCTTCTTTGAATGTATCGATGACCAACAGGCGGCGAACTTCATCTTTGACCATTGCAGGGAGTGGCTGCGCGAAAAAGGAATGGAAGCTATGGACGGACCCATCAACTTCGGAGAGCGCGACAGGTGGTGGGGATTGCAGGTGGAGGGTTTCCAGGAGCCACTTTATTGCATGAACTATAACCCGCCTTACTACAAAACCCTTTTTGAGCAATACGGCTTCCAGGTTTACTTCTACCAGATCTGCTTTGCTATGAGCGTGAAGGACAAACTGACTGAGAAGTTCTTCGCCCGTCATGATGAGCTGGCACGAGACCCGAACTACAAGGCTATACCTATTAACAAGAACCAGCTGGATAAGTTTGCTAAGGACTTCACTTACATCTACAACAAAGCCTGGGCAGGGCATGGTGGCGGAAAGGAGCTGGACGAGCGCACGGTTAAGAAGATGTTCGCGACAATGAAGCCTGTGCTTGACGAACACATCACCTGGTTTACATATTACAAGGATGAACCTATAGCGCTCTGGGTGAACCTCCCTGACCTGAACCAATACTTCAAACACATGAACGGCAAGTTTGGGCTGATGCAAAAGCTATACTTTCTCTGGCTGAAAAAGTTCGGGAAGTGTTCGAGGTTTGTGGGGCTTGTATTTGGTATCATTCCTGAGTTCCAGGGGAAGGGAGTGGACGCATTTATGGTAGTGGAAGCGGCGAAGGTGATCCAGCCGAGGTATAAATACCAGGACTATGAAATGCAGTGGATAGGTGATTTCAATCCCAAGATGATC
>CAMPJV010000197.1 GCA_946886975.1 uncultured Taibaiella sp.
TAGCGCACTAGCATGGGGTGCTAGGGGTCGCAAGTTCGAATCTTGTCGTCCCGACGCTTAGAGCAGGTCATTAATGATCTGCTTTTTTGTTTATCTGAAGGCTGATCGCTTTAATAATATTCAGTGCCTTAAATTTGAGCAATTGATTTGATTCCATGCTCCAGCCAGACACCGTCCGCTTTATTGAACGACTATCTGAGAATAACAACAAGCCGTGGTTTGATGCTCATAGAGATGAATACGTAGCTGCTAAGGCTGACTTTGAGCGTTTCGTCGAGCTCTTAATGGGGCAGCTTGTAGAGATTGAACCTGCGCTAAGTGAACAAAAGGCAAAAGATTCCATTTTCAGGATATTCAGGGATGTCCGTTTTTCTAAAGACAAGACGCCATATAAAGGGCACTTTGGCGTCTACCTTAGTAGGGGTGGCAGAAAGTATTCGGGGGCGGGATATTACCTGCACATTGAGCCCGGAGGAAAAAGTTTTATAGGCGGAGGGCTTTGGATGCCTGAGCCGTCGCTTCTAAAGGCTGTGCGGCAGGAGATAGACTACAATTTCGAAGAATTTGAAAACATAATCAATGAGAAGAACTTCCGGAAGCTATTCTCGAACATAGAAGGCGAGCGCCTGAAGACGCTTCCGCAAGGCTATGGAGCAGAGAATCGCGCCATAGAATATCTGAAGATGAAAAGCTTCACGGCTGGACAAAACCTGGAAGACAAGGAACTAACAAGCAGAGGCTTTCGTAAGAAAGCTGTAGATGTATTTACAATAATGAAACCGTTTGTAGATTTTCTCAATAGGCCAATGGATTAGTTGCGAAAGACGAGAAATTCGAAGGGCCGATCACTCACGGCAATTTTTTTTCTGCGGGCTTTTGGCTTATTGGTGCTATTGTGATAGACATCCAGCATTTCAGAAACATGCTGCATCTGGTTGTCATTATCAACTCTGCTGACGATGTTCATTAATTCATCTACTCTCTGTTCAAAATCGTCATTCCAATTTTGCGCAACCTTTGTAGTTACCAATAGCTCGCGGGTTTTGTGTTGCTTCATGGGGCGGTACTTTGCATTCAGGAAATATTTCCTTGTAGAAAATTAAACTATTTTTCTCCCATTTGGAATACCCCCGAATGAATATATTAAACTGTAATTAAACAGTTAAGTGTTATATTGTCTGGCATTCCAACGCATTAGCAAGTGCCACGTTAATCACATGCAAGAGAATTTATAGGCGTATATTTATTAATGAGTATTGTCAGTAAAGGCTCTTGTGAACTGATCCCTGCTTCTCAATAGAATTGGGTAAGATAAGGATAGCGTTCGTGGTAAAGCTGTTTAACCTTGTCCAAAATTGTTTTGCGCAGATCATCCAGGTTAATACGTTCTGTCGCGGAAACGAATACGGCGGACCCATGAGTAAGATTGTCCCACCTCCGCTTTAGCTGCTTTATCAGGTCCCGCTTCACTTCTTCCTCCAGCCAGGGATCAAAAACAGCCTTTTCGTACAGATCCATTTTGTTGAATATAGTTAGGATTGGTTTTTCAAAGGCCCCGATATCCTGTAAAGTTTTGTTGACGGTACCCATCTGGTCCTCGTATGCCGGATGTGATATGTCTACCACATGAAGTAGGCAATCTGCCTCCCTTACTTCGTCCAGTGTACTCTTAAAGCTTTCGACAAGGTGATGGGGAAGTTTTCTGATGAATCCGACTGTGTCGCTCAGCAGAAATGGAGTTTGTTCATAAACTACCTTTCTTGTCGTAGTATCAAGAGTTGCGAAGAGCTTATTCTCTGCAAAAACATCTGACTTGCTAAGAATGTTCATCAATGTACTTTTTCCCACGTTGGTATATCCGACGAGTGCTACACGGACATAGGTGCCCCGTTCCTGCCGTTGTGTCATTGCCTGCTTGTCGATCTCTTTCAGCCGCTTACGAAGCAGTGAGATTTTATCCTTTACAATACGACGGTCAGTTTCTATCTCTGTTTCTCCGGGTCCCCTTGATCCTATCCCTCCCCCCTGCCTTTCAAGGTGTTTCCACATACCCTTCAGGCGTGGAAGAATGTATTGGTATTGCGCCAGTTCCACCTGCACTTTAGCCTGAGCCGTTTTTGCCCTGCTGGCGAAGATGTCAAGAATAAGGTCACTCCTGTCAATAGTCTTTACGCCAAGCTCTTCGGAAATATTCCCAATTTGAGATCCGGTAAGCTCGTCATCGAATATCACCATGTTTATACCTTTCGCGTGGACATACTCTTTGATTTCCTGTAGTTTGCCCTTTCCGACAAACGTTCGGCTATCCGGCTTAGGCAGTTTCTGGATGAAATGCTTATCAGTGGTGGCTCCAGCTGTTTCTGCAAGGAAGGCAAGTTCGGTAAGGTACTCCTTGACCATTGTCTCCGTCTGCTCTTTATGCACCAATCCTACCAGGACTGCACGCTCCTCACGCTCTATTTTATTCTTATTGTCGATCACTTAGTGAATCTTTAGATAAAAAGACCATCGCGCAGCAGCGAGATGGTCTGTTATATGCAAATTTACAGCTATCAGGTCATAAAAGTCGTTCCTGTTCTCTCAGCCAGCGCTCTGGTATTTCATTGGTGCTTGCGAGTATGTAATCATTGTAAGAGCAGGGCACGTACATATTATTTGGCAGCTTCATCCACCAGCGGTTCGTGCGTTTACTCTTCAAAAACGTGGTGTCGTTATTTGTAAAGGTCACATGAAATTCTACAAACTCTTCATGGTCAGTGATGTGAGCCTCTGTTTTCCTGATAAGATAGCCATCTATGAAGTACCATATCATCTGGGAAATGAGCTTGGCTGTCATTCGGTACTTGTCGCGTCGAGGCTCAAAGCCATAGATCCCGATTGAAGACAACTGGGTGCTCATTCCCGCGTATCTTGTAAGGAGACATGCTTCATCGCCAGTAAATCCGTTAGGTGACCCATTGGTATTTACCGGTGCATCACTGTAACGTACTGCAGAAATGTCAAAACTGAACATGTCGCTTGTACGTAATACCGGTTCCATATCTTCCATATGCTCCCGAACGCGCCCTAACCGGAAAAAGTCAAACCTTAGCTTGTCGAGCGTCTCAAGCATCCGAGGATGTACATAATAACTCTGGAACCCTATATGGTTATAGTGCTTGATATAGTTCGGCTGGCCGGTGAACATTTCCATCAGGTAACTCCTGGAGGTTAGTTCCTCAGTTTCATCGAGGTCCACCAGCATGTCCGCTCCAGTAGCGTTGATCACCTTGCCTACGGTTTTATACGCCTCATATTGTTGTAGGGCCAGGTCGTTCGAGCCACCTAAGAGGATGGTCAGTTTTCCAGCTTGCTGCAATTCTTCAAGCACAGCTTTCAAGGCTGCGCGAGTGTCATCTACAGTGGCGCCCTGCCTTATATTGCCGGCATCTGCAATCTTAACTGACGGGTGCCAGTTATACAGTTGATAGAGCTGTTCCCTGATTGCGTCTGGTCCAGGGGAGAATTCTGCCTCTTTGTCTTCTCCACGCATTTCCCCACAGCCAACGATTACTATATCAGCCTCTTCCCAGTCGAAACCACTTGCCGTAGCATATGGCATATTAGCGCCCCATTGCAAGCGGTCGTAGGTGCCTGGAGCTTGCTCCTCGAAGAAGTGCTTATCAGCAAAGAAAGGTCTTAGATCCTGCATATGTTTTAAAATCGTCTAAAAATATAAACAAGCTGCTAAACCTGCCAGAAAAGATGGGGTTTAGGGGAAATATTTTTAACATCAATAAACCACCGCAGCTCATTTATTTTTTTATTTTTGAGCGATAAGCTCAAAGGATGCCAGCCGGACAAAAATCAAAACCTTCTTACGTTTATGCTATTATCGGAGTTTCTTTGGTGCTTTTTCTTCTTGGGACGTTAGGGTGGCTGGTTATCAATGGAAGGGGGTTGACAAGGGTATTCAAAGAAGATATCGAAGTCCAGGTGATACTTCACGACAATACCAGGCCTGAAATGGCCCAAAGACTCAAGGAGGTACTGGACCAGCAACCATTTGTCCGGCAGTCTGACATAACCACCCGCGAGGAAGCGGCGAAAGACTTCGAAAAGGAGTGGGGTGAGGACTTTACCCAACTGCTCGATTTTAATCCACTGTACTCCTCAATAAACTTCAAACTATACTCTGAATATGTAAATCAGGATAGTCTTGCCAAGATCGAGCAGTTCGTGAAACAAAGCAATATTGTACGAGAGTTAAGCTATCCTTCCGGAGTTGTGGAGAAAATGAATGCAAACTTCAGGAAGATAGGGATCATCCTCGGGGCCATAAGCCTGTTGCTTATCATTGTCGTTATCATTCTGATAGACAACACAGTACGACTGGCAATGTTTAGTAATCGCTTCTTAATTAAAACAATGCAGATGGTAGGCGCTACAAGGGCCTTCATCACCCGTCCGTTCGATCAACGGGCTGTAATCAACGGGTTAATAAGCGGGATTATAGCAGTTGCAGGACTGTCGCTGGTTATTTCATTTGCGGAAAATCAGTTGCCTTCATTAAAGGCCTTGCATGAGCCCACCTTACTTACGATATTGATGATAGGAATGATTCTGATCGGTATTCTTATTTCTGTACTTAGTACCCACAGGTCCGTGCTTAAGTACTTGAAAATGCATGTGGACGACCTTTATTAATTTAATTCAATCTTATTTATACTAACGATGGCGACAGCTAACACCAAGGGAAGTAACCCCTCCAGCAGAAGTACTAATGTGCCCAAAGGCAACCAGGTTTTTCTTTTTGATAAGACGAACTATACGTGGATGATTGCCGGTGTTGTCCTCATCCTTATCAGTCTGTTTCTTATGGCGGGTGGCAAGAGTGAGGATCCGCACCAGTTTAATTACGACGAGATTTATAGTTTCAGGAGAATTACATTAGCTCCTATCATTATGATGATAGGCTTTGCCATAGAGGTTTATGCCATAATGAAAAAGCCGGCAAACACAGGGAAGGAGTAAACCTGATACCCAGAACAAATAAGGCTGTGCAGATGCACAGCCTTATTTGTTGGTAAAAAAAGTCCCGAAAACGGGACATTATATCTTTTGGAACGCGTAATTACATTTTCCAATCGTCTACGTTACCCTCGGCAGCTTCTGTAATGGGGGCAGAGGCGACTTCTTCGTTCTCCTGGTCGTGATTGTAGGCATCGAAGTCGAAATCCGGCATCAGGTCAGTCTTTACGTAGTTCACCGTTTCGGTAAGAGCATTCAGGAATTTATTAAAATCTTCTTTGTAAAGGAACATTTTATGTCTGTCGTACCCATTATCGTCAAAACGCTTCTTGCTTTCTGTGATAGTGATAAAATAGTCATTCCCACGAGTAGCACGTACATCAAAGAAATATGTCCTTCTCTTCCCGGCCTTTATGCGTTTGCTAAACAGGCTCTCGTTGTTACGATTATCGCCATAGTTTTTGTTTTCGTACG
>CAMPJV010000198.1 GCA_946886975.1 uncultured Taibaiella sp.
CGTGTAAGGGACACGGTCTTGTCTCGGAGCATTCTCGTAGTCCCAATCCACATCCCGTAAATACGTTGCCACCATCAATCGCTTCTACAATTTCCTTAATCGGTTTTGTCTTCTGGTTGGCGTCAAGGAAAAAGCCACCATTTAGCCCTTTTTGCGAGCTGATCACTTGTTTGCGGCTCAATTCCTGTAGGATCTTCGCTGTAAAATGCTGTGGTGCATGTATATGGCTGCATACATCGTTGATGCCAATCTTTGTTACCTCGTTCGATACTGAGGCTATATAGACCACTGCTCTGATTCCATATTCACACGCCTTGGAGAAGATCATTTTGCTTGTTTTATCCAGAATTCATCCTCCCATGACACAGTGCTGTGGTTACCATGAAGGTCAGCGATTATCTTGCCGGCATGGTCAAAGGAGTCTGGATCAGCATTTTTCTCTATATATGGGAATAGCTGGCGTTCTTCAAAGCGGATGTGATCTTCCAGCCGATCAGCAAACGCTGCAAGCAGCGCCTTTTCGCTGTCGTCAGTTCTTATTATTTTCTGTATCAGCCAGTTTAGTTCTTTATGTTGCTCTCGTGCCTTTCTGATCTCAGGGTCGCCCTCCTTCAGCAGAGAGAAGACCAATCTTTCCTCCTGGTCAAAATGCTCTTTTAGCTCTTGCTCAAAACAAAAGGCAACGTAGCTGACAATTCTTAGGTCTTCAATATTGTTTTTGAGGCCTTGTCTTATCTTCCAGCATAGCAATAGTCCATCATGATGGTCGCGGGAAAGGGGCTTTAAATGGGTACTTCGTTTCAGAGGTTTTATTATTTCCATACTTTCAGCATTGTGCCAGGTCCTGTGAATGCAAAGTAACCCCCACTACCGGTCACAGAACATGACAATCATCAGAGAATGGGATGATAACGGTCAGTTTCAAAGCATTTATGAAGTAGTTAACTTTTGGAAATAGCCTCTCTGGGGAGGTCTCTATGCTGTGACATTGTTTTCCTTCGCGCGTTTTCGTGGCGCCTTTTGCTCATTTCCGTCACCTGGCGATTCCAATATTTGGTGGCTCTGTCTGTGCCGTCCTTTCAGCGCTCTCATATAGTGGTAGACAATTATGTTAATGCCGGTAAACAGTCCCAGTCCGGCAAATGCAAACACGTGAAGTATCCTGTTCACCGGCAACATCAGCTCCCTGTAATCCGCTACGCCGACTACTATTTCTCTGTATCCTTTAACTATTCCGGCGGTCACCAGCGCGAGCCAGAACACGGCGAGGCTGACTTGGGTGATAATGAATCCTGTCGACAATTGTTTCCTGTTCTTTTCAGGCAGCATATCCACTTTCAGCATGTACCCAAACGAAGCCAGCAGTATCATGGTGTTTATTCCAATGGTGGCACCCATGGCATGGGCTACTGTGATGTGTGTACCATGCGTATACCTGTTAATTGCAGGGATGCTCATCCCGAGGGCAAGGATAAGGTTGATCAACACCCAGTATTCTGCGGCCATGAGCAGCTTATAGCTGAATGAGAAGCTGTCTTTTCCCTGTTCAGCTGCTTTCTTCCTGAATCCCTGTAGTATGCTGATAAGCAATACCCATTCCGTCATACTCACGGCATACGATACATGTCTGACCCAGGAACTGGTGGGGAGATTGTATAAATGATGGCCCCAGTTGAACATCAGGTTGGTTAGTCCCAGGAAATAGAAGAAGAACGCCTTTTTACTTTTTGCGATCTGGACATCTCCTGTCATCTTCACCATGATGAACAACGAGGTTCCATATATCATCTGGTTCCATGCACCAACCATTGCTCCATTCGATTTCCATTGCACGGTGAGTTCTCTCAGGAATGACTGACGAAACCAGGATATCTGGTAAAGATTCTGTTCCAGGAATGTGATCAGGAAGAAAACGACTCCTGTGGTCCACATCCACACATAAAGGGGCGGATTCTTAGGCCGAGTCCTCCACGAGGTATAATAGCCCCACATCAGAAACAACCAGGCGGCAAGTATGGGGACGCAGAGGAATGGTGGAAATTCCCAGTACTCTCTTCCTCCAAATTTCTTAAATGCATAAAAGCCAAAGATGGCAACGACCGTTAGCATCCAGGTTGCCATGAAAACTGTATCGGAGGTTGACGGGTTACGCTTAAGGCCAAAGACATCCTTTTTGTACCACAGTATCCCGCCCGCGGCACCGCCGATCAGCCAGAACAGGACCGCCGAAACATGCATAGGTCTTAATTGGTAGAAGGGCAGGTACTCATTGAAGATTCCGGGATATAGTGCTGCAAATGAGCTCAGTGTGCCAAGGAGTAGAGCTAAGCTCAGCATGCTCAGGCAGAAACCAAGGTATATTTTAATTATCCCCTTCATTTTGATGTGATCGAATAGCTCCCTGTCCAGTGCACTGCTGAATCAGGTACGCGGTTCCTTCCGGATTTATCTACCCACTGCAGAAAGGAGATCAACTGTTCCACCTCCCCTGGCTCCAGGTGAAAGTTGGGCATCCTGTCTGTTCCCGAAATGATAAAGCTGCGCATATACGCTGGGCCCTTGATAGACGCTGCGTTTGTAAGGTCGGGCCCCACGTAGCCGCCAAGGCCATATAGCTGGTGACAGCTCTGGCAGTTCTTTTCCTGCCATAGGTTCCATCCCGCTGATACTGCCGGTGAGGGAGGAACTGGTGTTGTCAATGGGTCGGCGTATCTATATACGGCCCCTGTATAGATAGCGAACAGAACTGATAATATTAGCAGTATTCTAAGCAAAAGATCGGCGCGCTTTTTTGTAAAGGAACATTGCACACGCATCTTAAAACATGACCGATGTCAGGTGCCGCTATGATGAGAATCACCACATCGCTGCTTCCGTATAGGCTTACAGCTGGTAATTTTGATCCTGAAAATTATTCCGATGAAAAAGAAAAGCGTGTCAGCTGTCGAAAATGAATTGGCGGACTGTGATGTTAGTCACAAGAGGATATTCTCCACGTTGAACACTGAAGAACTGGAGCTGTTCGACAAGACCAAGGTTTGTCTTTTTTTCCGGAAGGGGCAAAGCGTTTTTAATGAGGGGAGCTATCCGCTAGGTCTTTATTGTCTCGACGCTGGCAAAGTCAAACTGGAGCATAGCGGCGACGAGGGGAAGATGCAGATCGTAAGAATGAAGAAGGGTGGAGATCTCTTAGGGTACAGGGCGCTGTTTTGCGGCGAAAAGTATAATGCCAGTGCTGTCGCCATCGAGGATACTAATCTTTTCTTTATACCGAAGGACACTGTGTTTGAAGTGCTGAAGATCAACCATCGTCTTTCAATGGACATGTTGAGACTGCTGGCACACGATCTCCGGGCCGCTGAGAACCATTTAACTGAACTTGCTCAAAAGCCTGTAAGGGAAAGACTGGCGAAAGCGCTATTGTATTTAAAAGAAACTTATGGTCTCGAGGACGACCAGTCAACGATAAACGTACAACTGTCAAGAGAAGAGATTGCCGATCTCGTAGGAACTGCTACGGAAACCGCAATAAGGCTGCTTTCGGAATTTCGGCAAGAGGGTATTATTGAGCTCATCGGAAAAAAGATCAGCATAGCGGATAAAAGCAAGCTCATAGCTACGGCGCATTACTATCAGCCGGAGATGGTACTTTATTAGGGTGCCAGGATAAAAGGCAGGAGTCCTTACGACTCCTGCCTTACCATTCCAAAACATAAACTCTTGAATCTCTTTATTCCGGCAATAGCACTTTATCGATAACGTAAATTATGCCGTTGGATGCCGGAACAGTTGCGATCACTTTCGCGCTGTTATTGAGTACGATGTCTTCGCCCTGCTTACTCACTTTTACATTTCCGCCGTTCACCTGGTTAAGGTTCTGTCCATCCTGTATTATCTCCGCGCGCAAGACTCCGAGAAACACATGGTATTGCAGGATGTCAGCAAGTTTTTCTCTGTTCTCATCCTTCATCAGGTCGTCGAGGGTGCCCCCGGGTAGTTGATCGAATGCCGCATTCACGGGAGCGAACACGGTAAAGGGCCCGGCGTTGCTCAGAGCGTCCACCAGCTCTGCCTGCTGCACGGCTTTTACCAGGGTGGAATGGTCCTTGCTTGCGATGGCCACCTGCACAACGTTCTTTTGGGACATGTCATCTGCTACAGCGGATTGCCCTCCACCATCAGCAGATGCAGTGGCCGTTGTCGTCTCAGGCACATTTTCTTCAGAAGATGCGCTCACACAACCTTCGGCGAATATCAGAGATGTGCCGGTCATGAAGATTAAGAATGCTTTTTTCATTTTGTGTTGATTTGTTCATAAATGTATCATAGCTATCACAATAGAAAAATGATTTAAATCATATATGCAGGTGATGGCGGGCAATGCTTGGCACGATGGTTTAGCACACGGCTGAGCCTTGCAGATAGAGCCTCGCTCCAGGCGTGAAACTGAGTATTAAAAGGCTTGAAGTTGTCGGTCAGACCAATTTGCCGAAACGCTCAAAGAAAGCTTTGCTCAGGTCTTCCCTGTGGTCCGGATGCGCTATGCTGATAAGCAAACGGGCACGCTGCTCAAGGTTCCTGCCGTAGAGGTTCACTACACCGTGTTCGGTAACTACATAGTGCACGTGGCCACGTGTGGTCACCACACCTGCGCCGGGCTTTAGTGTTGGCACAATCCTGGAGATTCCTTTTGCTGTGGCCGATGGCAGGGCAATTATCGGAGCGCCGCCTTCAGAGAGGGAAGCGCCGCGCATGAAATCCATCTGCCCTCCGATCCCGGAAAACTGGTAGGTACCTATTGAGTCTGAGCAAACCTGACCAGTAATATCGATCTCAATAGCGCTGTTGATCGCCACTACTTTGGGGTTCTTTCTTATCACAGAGGTGTCGTTCACGAATGCTACGTCCATGAAAGCCACATTAGGGTTGTCGTCTACGAAGTCATAGATCTTGCGGGTGCCCACCGTAAATGCCGTGACAATCTTACCGCGTCCTACTTGTTTATATTCGTTCGTGATCACTCCGCTTTCCACGAGCGGAATGATACCATCCGAGAACATTTCCGTGTGTACGCCCAGGCCTCTATGATTGCCAAGGCACTGCAGCACTGCATCCGGAATAGCGCCAATGCCCATTTGCAAGGTCGCTCCATCTTTTACCAGTTCGGCTACATATCTGCCTATGCGCAGGTTTGTTTCATCAGCTTTAGCTCCGTAGTTCACTTCCGGCAGTGCCGTTTCGTGCCACACCAGGGCATCCATTTGCGACACGTGTATCTTTCCATCTCCATGAGTGCGTGGCATCTGAGGGTTCACCTGTGCAATGATCTTTTTAGCATTCCTCGCCGCGCTCAGCGCTGCATCAACAGATGTCCCGAGGGTGCAGTAGCCATGCTTGTCCGGCGGGGAAACCTGTAGCATGGCTACATCCAGGGG
>CAMPJV010000199.1 GCA_946886975.1 uncultured Taibaiella sp.
AAGAAGAGGTACGGGAACAGGCATCCCAACTGTAAGTATTAGGTTTATGCTCTCTGAGCCAGGGAGCTCAGACGTCTGGCAGTTTAGAAAAGGCTGATGCCCAGGTTCCAGCCAAACCAGGAAGAAGTATTGGCATCCCATCTTGAGCCACCGACTCCGGATCCCTTTACGTCAGACTTGAAGTCCTTTTTGTAGACATCCTGGTCGGAATAGTATATGGAAAAAGCCGGTCCGCCGTAGATGGAAATATACTTATGGAGCTGTACGTTCAACTGAAGGCTAGCCCGGCCCAGCAGGTTTGCATGGTCCCAGTCTCCAAGATACAGATGCTGACCCGTAAGCTCAGGATTGAGGGATATGGTCCTTCCTAATGGGATCTGTCTGCCAAGGCCATAGCCAAATGAAGCCACCCTGTTCTTCTCTCCCGGATTAAACCCACCCGTGAGTATTGTATAGAGCTTGCCTGTGCCTGTCTTTACAGAAGCGTTGATTTGTAATACCTCGTTAGTGGAAATGGAGAACTTATGATAGCCATGCCTCACAAAGTTGAGCAAGCCGAGACTATAGCCGGAGGAACTGTCACAAACATTCACAATGCCCACCTGCACACCCCTGAGGTTCTTCGCATAGTTAAAGACACCGCTGACCTGTACCCCCTCGATGTTGGACGAAGCTATGTTTGCAACGCCCGCTATCTGCGCTCCTCTCATTTCCCCCCCTGCAACGTTTGCGACACCCGCAGCCTGTATACCGTGAGCTGTATCACCTGTGTAATTGGCAAGTCCGGCCATCTGAGCGTAACGCATATCCGCTGGCGTGTGGTTATACAGACCAGCGGCCTGCACACCGTATACATTGCTTCCGGCCACATTGAACAGACCTGCCAGTTGCCCCCCGCTAACTGAGTCCAAAACCTGGTTAAACAACCCAGCGCCCTGCACACCCCTGACCTTACCACCTACTATATTAAATAGTCCCGCCATCTGCGCATAACGCATGTCTTTCTTCACGATGTTGAACAGTCCTCCTATCTCTACTCCGTTAACGGCTGCGCTATATCCGCCCAGCATATTTACAGATACCTTATTCTCCACCTGCGATGCCATCCTGCCGTGTGTGCCAAGTCCGGGTGTCACTGAGAGCTGGTAAGGCTTGTCAACAAGGAACTTCCCGAGGTTCAGACTCTGCATTCGCTGCTTTGAAGAGAGGAAGAACTGTCCTATCCACGTGTCCTCTATGCTCTTGTTGGGAGACACTGTCACAGAGTCGAGCTCATAGTTTTTGGTGGCAATGTTCACGGTAAACTCCTGGTCTACGCCTGGCTTAATGATGATGGAGGTGTCCCGGTAAGACAGCTTGCTAATGCTGATAGCTGAAGCAGGATGCTTGTCCTTCAGCTTCAATTTAAAGTAGCCGGCATCGTTAGTGAGCGAGGCCACCAATTGCTGTGGCTCATACACGCTGGCGTTGCTTACCCTTTCACCGGTGGCCTGGTCTATCACATAGCCGCTGATGTACCAAAACTGGCTTGCTTCGGCCGTCTGAATAATAACGTGCTTACCCTGCTCCCGATACTCGTACCGATCACCGAACAGCATAACAAGTACCTGCCTGACAGATCTGTTGGCCGCAGCAATGCTTACAAGGCTATCTCGCTTTACGATATTGGCGTTGTAAGAAAAGCTGAAGTTCCCCTGTTTTCCTATCTGCTTCAGGACGTCTCCCAGCTTTTGCTTCTTTATGTTCAGGTTGATCTTTCTTTCAAGCAACGCCTGTGCGGAGGCTGATGCTGATGACGTCAGTACTATCAGCAACAGGAGAGACGTGAATATGTACTTATGGAACCGCATTATCTGTTATGACAATTACCTTAGAAATATTTGACCATTCCTGTGCTCGATCTTAAGTGCGAAGGTTTCGGCGATCACGGCCAGTATGCTGTCCAGCGACTCGTTCTGGAAAGTGGCTGTCAGCGGCAGGTCCTTTAGCCGCTCGTCTGCTATAATTATGTCTACACCATAAGCCTGGCTCAGCACATCCGCCAATCTCCAAAGGGGAGTAGCATTGCAGGTAAACTCCTTTGTACGGTAATAGTTATACAAAGCATCCGTATTCTTCTGCTTGAACGGGTCGTCCCTGTCTTTCAGCACGACCCCCTTTTCATCAGGGTTGAGCTTTACGCTATGTTCTTTCTTCAATACTTCTACAATGCCGGTCTCCACTACTACCTCTGTTCGTTCATCCGTACTGCTAACATTGAAAGAAGTCCCAACCACCCTTACGGACGCTTCGTTCGCTTTGATGACAAATGGCTTGCTCCTGTCAGGGGTTACATTGAAAAAGGCCTCCCCTTCAAGTGTCACCTCCCGTGTATTACTGCCAAAGTCCTCAGGATAGGAAAGGCTTGAGTGTTTATTGAGCGTGACCAGCGAACCATCAGGTAACGTATCGATTAGCACGCTCTCTTCAGAGTGCATAGCAATAACATCTGCACCCAGGTTGCTTACCGCATAGAACAACCATCCACCACCTATAATCATTACCAGGATAGCAGCCACTTTCAGCCACTCGTAATTCCTTTGCGGCATTTCGATGACCTTTGGCGCTACGGTCTCGCGTACTGTTCTCTGCCTGAAACGCGCCCACGCCTCTTCAGCATCTACTGTGCTCTTAGCCTCGTTCTCTTTGCTCTGCTCCCATATCAACCGGAAATGCTCATAGTATTGCCTGTTTGCCCTGTCCAGTTCGATCCACGCCTGCACCTGCCGCTGCTCCTCTGCACTTGCTTCACCGAGCAGTTGCTTTACCAGCAGGTCATCCATTATATGTTGCTCATTTCTTTCCACTATCTTTCTCCTACAGGTTTAGCAAAATGAGTATCAAAGCCGGAAGGAAGTCCGCCAGCTTCTCACGAAGCAAACGCAGCGCTTTCCCCATATGGTTTTCGACGGTCTTTATTGATATCCCCAGCCTGTCCGCTATTTCCTGGTATTTAAGCTCTTCGAAGCGGCTCATCTGGAAAACCGTCCTGCATTGCTCCGGCAGTTCACTCAGAGCTCTGTCCAGGTTTTGCTTCAGATCTTTGAGCTTTATGTGTTCTGCCGCATTGTTATGGTCCGCGGCCTGGTGCTTTATATAAGTCTGATGAGCCTCCCTTACCTTCAGATGTTTCAGGTAATTCAGGCTTTCATTATATACAGATCGGTATAGATATGCAGTAACAGACTGAGTCACCTCGATCTGCCCCTTCTTTTCCCAAAGCTTATAAAATACATTCTGCACCATCTCCTCCGCCATTATATCATCCTTTACAATGGTATATGCGTAAGAATGAAGGCTTTTAAAATGTGCTTTAAAAACCTCCTCAAACTGTAGCTGCCAGTCCTTCTCGATGGCTATTGTTGTGCCAGTTTCGGTACTTTCCATGCGCCGGGACAGGTATCCCGGCGCAAATATAACCGCTTCCTTCAATGCATTGTTTTTTAAAAGACAACACAGAGAGCTCATACCCCTACTCCCCGCTAAAAGAAATATAAAATCATCAGGCATGGAATAGGATAATGGTAGCTCCCAACTACCTGATAAGGAAAAAGTACCTATTTTTGCAGTTCAATTCTTTTAGCTCGAGATGTAAACAATAATTTCTTTCCGCAAATAACCAGAACCTCCACAACAGGATCCTGATCTTATTTACGCTTAAAAGGAAGAAATTATGCTCATTCTCCAAAGCATCTCTTATATACATCCTGACAAGGAAATTCTATTTGAAGACATAAGCCTGGTCGTCAATAAAGGCGACAAAGCTGCCCTGATCGGCAACAACGGCACAGGCAAATCTACCCTGCTGAAGATAATGTCAGGGAAGCTGGGGCCTTCCACAGGAACGCTGAAAGTGGACAGCTCGCCCTACTATGTGCCGCAGATATTTGGGCAGTTTAATGACCTCACTGTAGCGCAGGCATTGCGGATAGATGAGAAACTACAGTCCTTGAAAAAGATCCTTGATGGACAGCCTACGGAAGAAAACCTTTCCATACTTAATGACGACTGGACGATAGAAGAGCGGTGCCGGCAGGCCCTTGCCGGCTGGCAGATGGAAGGTGTACCCCTGGAACAAAAAATGGGCACCCTAAGCGGCGGACAAAAAGCAAGGGTGTTTCTTGCCGGCATACAGATCCACAAGCCTGAGATCGTTCTGCTGGACGAGCCCAGCAATCACCTCGATACCTCTAGCAGACAGATACTCTACGATTATATAGAGAACACAGCCAATACTCTGATAGTGGTAAGTCACGACCGTACCCTGCTAAACCTGCTGGACAACGTTTACGAACTCGGCGGCAATGGTATCAATGTCTACGGCGGCAATTACGATTTCTATGCCACACAGAAGCAAATAGAAGCAGAAGTTCTCAGCCAGAACCTGAAGAATAAGGAGAAGGCCCTGCGCAACGCGAGGGCAATAGAGCGAGAATCAGTGGAACGGCAGCAGAAGCTGGATGCTCGTGGAAGAAAAAAGCAGGAGAAGGCTGGTCTTCCAACCATTTCCATGAACACGTTGAGAAATAATGCCGAGAAAAGCACTGCCCGACTCAAGTCGGTACAAGCTGAGAAAACAGGAAACATTGCACGCCAGCTCGAGGAGCTAAGGCAGGAACTCCCCGACAACGACAAGATGAAGATGGAGTTTGACAGCTCTTCACTGCACAAAGGAAAAGTACTTGTTAGCGCCAGGGAAATAAACGCCCGGTTTAGTGACCGGCTACTCTGGAACAAAGATGTGACCGTGGAAATAAGAAGTGGTGAGCGCATTGTAGTAAAAGGATCTAATGGAGCAGGCAAAACAACTCTGATCAAGCTGATCCTTGGAGAACTGCCAGTTAGCAAGGGCACCGTTGAACGAGCAGATGTAGCATCAATTTACATTGACCAGGACTATACGCTGATAAATAACACCCTTAATGTTTATGAACAGGCGCAACATTTTAACTCCGCAGGACTTCAGGAGCATGAGATAAAGTCGCGACTTAACAGGTTCCTCTTTACCAGGGTTTATTGGGACAAACCCTGCAAAGCTCTGAGCGGCGGAGAAAAAATGAGGCTAATGCTTTGCTGCCTCGCCATCAGCGAACATGCTCCCGACATTATCGTACTGGACGAACCCACTAACAACCTCGACATACAAAACATGGAGATACTAACCGCGGCGGTAAACGAGTACCAGGGGACGGTGCTTGTTATTTCACATGATGAATTCTTTTTGAAGCAGATAGAATCCGAGCGCGTCATTAATATGGACGACTACAGATCTGAATAGTTTAATGTAGCTGTATTGCACCCTCTGGTAAGTGCCCCCGCTAAGGCTCACCACCAGAACCTGGTCATAAACCCGGTAAGTGTTAAGCCGGTGAGCAGCGTAAGACTGATTATAA
>CAMPJV010000200.1 GCA_946886975.1 uncultured Taibaiella sp.
CCCCCACAAAAACACTCGACTAGTCGTCGGCAGCTCAGATGTGTATAAGAGACAGATTGTTGAAAGTGGAATAGATTCCCTTAATAGTGCCTTTGCCTTTGGGAAGTTTTATGTTCTGAAACGAGGCATAGCCACTTGTCCGCAGAACTATTTTATTGCCGTCACAATCCTCCAAAGTAATGTTTGTGGCAGAAGAAACAGAAGGCTGAAGCGCGAAGGTCTTTGCCGTATCTTCAGAAACGACCTGGATGTTTTCTATCTGGATCAACCTGTTAAGCATCCCTTCATTCAAAGTCGTCAGGCCGCTCAGGCTGCTGAACCTTGTGGCTGGAAGCTCGTTAGGATAGTTGGCCCTCACGATGTGGGAGTCAATACCCGCGCCTGGTATTCTGCCGACCTCGCCGGTATAATCCGGAACACTGCCAAGTAAAGGAAGTTTTGCACTATGACCATAATACAGACCTTTAAGCCTGACGTATATTTTGCGGCCGATTGGATACCTGGTGTAAAGGTTATTAGCGTCTATATTTAAGAGTATAGCTCCCGTGCCGTCTTCGACCACTATTTGCTTATAGAAGTTGCCGGAACGATCATCAGCTGTGACAATACCTGAAATCGTAAAGTCACTGTCTATGATCTGTGCGAGCGATCCATTATATCTCGACTTTAATTTTTCAATATTAAGGTTGACGTCGAGTTGAGGATCGAACGCTGAAGTATCCGGAGGACCATCATAGGTCTTCTTCAGACAGGACGTGAAACATGCAAGACCAAGGGCTATGACGACAACCAGGGCGGAGTTTGAGTTCCTCATTGATGAGCTTAATATTTTACTGACAGGTTTAAAAAGAAATTACGGCCAAAAGCATAGCTATAAGTAGGCGCGAACTTATTCGCATAACCTCCGGAGTAATCGAACCGTGGATTCTCATACCCGCTTACCTTTATATTTCTATTATCCAGCAGATTGTTGACGCCAACATTTAGATAGAAAAAGACATTGGGCGGCAGCTTTTTGACAAACCTGGAAAGCAGAAGAGATCCTCCAAAAAATATATCAAGAGTATATGCCGCAGCTAGCTGTTCCTGGTCCAGAATAGCGTGCCACCGCGGACTTCCCGGGCTTACCAATTCCACCGCCTGCTCACTTCGACGAGGGGCGGCAATGTTGATATAGTTTCGGTCAAGGTAGTTGCCCGTTAACGTGCAATACCAGTATTTTTTTGATCGGTAGTTAATTGCCAGCGAGTACGCAGATTGCGGTCCCACGCCAACGTAAGCGTTCTTCAGATATACGCTTTCCGAGAGAGCTGTAGTGTTCGGAGTGTTCTCCTGATAGATCATCACGTCAGGGTTATTGGTATAGAATGACTGCCCCAAAGCTCCTGCTGCGGTAAGTGTAAAGGATGAGATGAGCTGCTGGGTAAAGCCCAGTTCGGCACCTATAGAACGGGTATTTAGATGCTGCATCACATAATTGACAAAGGTGTTAGCGCTGCCTGTGCCCTGATAGTAAAAGCGTTGTATGATTGTCTGGTCCCTTGTATCATTCGAATAACCAACTACGCGTACATTGGTTTTGGGTGATCTGTAGTAATACCCGGCTTCCATCAGGTAATTTGTTTGATTCATCAGATCGGAAACAGTTGTATTTCTGACACGGGCAGAAAAGAAGATATTATCCACAGGTGGAGCGTCTGAATTATGGCCAGCGTTAAGAAATAGATAGTTGCGTGCGTTTATCTTGAAGGTTGCACCGCCCTTAAACCCGTAGTTCGTGAAGCTTTGTTTTCCGCTTCTGCCGAAAGATCCGTTGCCTGAAGAGTAAAGACCATTTCTGTAAAGCCCTTCTCTTTCGTAGGAGGTGGAGCCTCCCTGGACAGCCATAAAATAATCCCACCTGCGCGAACTATGTGCAAGCTGCGCCCAACCAGAGACTTTCCTTACATGAATCAGGTAACTATAGCCGTACTGATCTCCCTCTCTCACCATTCTGTCTGGCTGGTTTAGATCGTACTGGATAAAGGTTGTAGCATTGCTGGCAGACCCAACGCGCTCTGCAAAGGAGTTAATATTAAGGAAATAGTCGCCTCCCAGTAGATCAAGAAGCTCACGATAGTTCCTCGAGTCCTGTCTGATGTAACTAAACCCGGCCAGAAGATTGACATGATCATTCAGCGCTTTCTGCAGGTAAGAACTAACTGTCCACTTCCTAATGTCCTCTACATCATTTCCCAGGACGTATAATGAGCGGCGGAGAGAATCTCCGGTACCATTAGCCGGCGGAAGCCTGTTAGCATAATTGGCCTGGTACATGGCATCCCAATCGATTTGCGGATACTCTGCAAAAGCTGCTGCATATGCGCCCGCCCTTAGTGAATCAGGAGGATCGCTCAGGAGGTAAAAGCCCGGAAGGTAACGATAGTAATCAGGTCTCGGATCCGGAGCATTGTACCAGTCCAAAGATGTGCTTGTTGTCTTGCCGGACTGATAGCTGACTGCTGTGTTCCAGTGAGTACTTTGAGATGGAGCATACTCATAGTTGAGCAGTATGACAGGTCGAAAACTATAGCTAACAGCAGCATTTCTCTTTCTGCCATTCTGAAATCCCCATTCGGGGTTGTAGTAGCTGCTACCCGCAAGTTCATACGCCTCCTGGTAAGTCCGGGATGATCTTCCTCTTGAACTGCTCGCACCAAATGTGGTAAGGTTTATTTTATGAACTGAACTGACGGTTTTTGAGAGGGCAGCGTAGAACGAACGACTGTCATAAAAAGTGCCTGGAACATAACCCTCATTCGCCCACCTGCTGGACAAAGAAATTTAGTAGGCCCAGCCTGCCTTCTGCGGACCACTGTTATGGGTTAGCATGATGCGGTGTGTATACAGGCGATTGGAAAGCGAATAAGTAAACCTGGTCTGCCTACGCTGGCTCGCTGCTGTCGCATCAAGATAGACAGCTCCGACAGAGCCTCCGAATCCATAGTCAAATTGTTCAAGGCCATAGCTGCTGGTCTTCGTTTTAAACACATCATTCAGGCCGCCGATCTGACCCCAGTAGAGCCTATCAGATGCTGCATCATTCATAGGGACGCCGTTTATGGAAAGCTCCTGATGATCTTGCCTGTTGCCTCTCTTTTTAAACCCATATCCTGACCATGTGAAGGAAGCAGTATTTAAGAATGGATCACGTCCAACACCGAGTACACCACTGACGGCTTCAGGCATAACTCCGTCCGCCTGGTCAAAGCTATTCTCATCTATAGTCACAACAGGAAAGACTACATCATTCGACGGCAATGGAGCATGGTAATTGCGCACTTTTATTGCTCCCAGATGCACAAGCTCGCTGTTCGCGATGAATCTGATTGTATCAGATGCAACTTCTTCTCCCTCTAAATAGATGGCATGAGTGCCAAAAGGGATATCTCTGAAAATGAATTCGCCAGCTTCATTTGATGAAGTGAGTTGTTTCAGGTAAGAGATGCGGACAGGCAGGTTGGGAACTGGCTTTTCCGTTACCGCGTGTAACAATTTACCTTTTACAATTGCTACCTTATTGTCGCTCTGTCCATGGGACTGAAATGAAAGCAGAAAAAGGAAGATTGCTAATAACAATGACCTTAGGTTCATACCGCACAGCTAAAAAACGGCGGCTAAAATAATATGTCCAAATGAGAAATGGAATCAATAAATGTATTGATATATACGATCCTAAGAAGATGAATATATCCATGAGTTTTAGTTCTTTTGCGCCATGTTTCCACGTTACGGACGCACCCCAGGCATCCTCCTGATGCTTTTGCTGAGTACCTTTCTGAGATCATCTGGACAGACAAAGCAGTATCAGATCTCTGCTGTTGCATTTTACAATTTTGAGAATCTGTTTGACACTAAAGATGATCCCTCGAACTGGGGAGACGATGACTTTCTTCCCGAGGGGCCATACCGTTATACGGATGAAGTCTATCATCAAAAGCTCCATAATATTGCTACCGTAATATCTCAGCTCGGAACTGAGTTCACACCAGACGGACCAGCCATTATAGGCACTGCTGAAATAGAAAACGACAATGTATTGAAGGACCTCTGTAGTCAGCCTTCTATAAAGGAACGAAACTATAAGTTCGTCCATTTCGATAGCAGAGACTCGAGAGGGATTGATGTTGCTTTAATCTACCAACCCAAGTATTTCCAATTCCTTGGTGCCAAAAGTCTGTCCGTGAACACCGGAGAAGTTAAGGGAAAGACCAGCAGGACGAGAGATATCCTGCATGTTTCAGGGATCCTTGCTTCAGATACAGTTCACATACTTGTAAATCACTGGCCCTCTCGCCGTGGCGGGGAAGCGGCATCAGCTCAGTACAGAGCTGTGGCTGCCGGAGTGTGCAGGCGTGCGGCTGATTCTCTCTTTGCAATTAACAGTCACGCGAAGATTATCATTATGGGGGACCTCAATGATGATCCGAAAAACACCAGTGTGACATCGATCCTCGGAGCCAAAGGTAGAAAGGAAGAAGTTGCACCCTCAGGTTTGTATAATCCGTTTACGAGCTTTTATAGGCACGGATATGGCACATTAGGATACAATGGTAGCTGGAATCTGTTTGACCAGATCATTATTTCCGGCACGTGGCTGACACAAAATGCCTACTGCTGGAAATATTATAAGGCGGAAGTGTTTGACAGGTCATTTCTGAAGTACAGGTTTGGCCAACACAAAGGATATCCGCTGCGGTCGTTTGAGGGGCATAACTGGGTTAACGGTTATAGTGACCATTTCCCTTCTCTGATCTATCTGGTAAGGGAGGTGCCTATTACTGAGTAGCAGAATTGTTAACCTGGTAGACACATGCTTAGTCCTTTAACAACAACTGTAGCAGCCCGTTGTTCCCAAAATCACTTGACATAGTTACATGGTAGCTATTCTTTCGTGTACTTACAATCATGAGCGCCGTGCAGGGGGGTATCGAACCCATGCTTTCAGCAGCCATTTTTATTACTCTTTTGTTTCTTGTCTTTGTAAGCGCAATGTAAAAAACTATAGGCCGCGCAACAAGCTTCTGCTTATGCATTATTAGAGAGTCGTCAAGATACACTGACACGACATCATTATCAATTTGCGCGTTGTCAAGTAATTCGATCTTGATTGAATCCTTTTCTTCATAGTTTATCTCCAACTGTTGTATGTTGGCTCTGCGAAGAAGGTTTGGGTCATTCCTGACCGGGCCAGTTGTCTCAGGCTGCTTTTCAAGATAAATTCTTGTTGAGGGACATTTCATTTTATCACCTGGTCCTGAATGCTCTTTCCATCTCCCCTCAAGCCAATTCAATCCATTGTTCGCAAACAA
>CAMPJV010000201.1 GCA_946886975.1 uncultured Taibaiella sp.
AAAAAGCAGATGGCCACATGGCTTAGTTCTGGGCCTGAACTTATTTGATTGTAGTCCTCATCGTCTGGTGAGGACTTCTCCATTTATAGAAGTCTGTGTTTCTGGCTCTATTCTTGCTACTTTTGAATATGCGCCGAGGCATAATATATAGCGTACTCTTATCTATACTTTGCCTTGCTCGGGCATCCGCCGACGACTCTCTCTCCATCATTCGTGAGCTGCCAATGACTGCCCGGCTGATGACTGTTGATGAGTTAGGGAACGTGTACGTAGTAAGAGATAATAACGCCCTGGTCAGGTTCAACGAGTATGGCGACAGCAGCGCCTTCTATAGAAGTGTGCAGAACGGGAACATAGGTGCTGTAGATGCTTCCAATCCCTTGAGAGTTGTCGTGTATTATCCCGCCTATTCCCGAACGGTCCTGCTCGACAGAATGCTGGCGGAAAAGAACAATCTTAATCTCAGGAGAACTAATGTGTTTACCACTCCCGTAATCGCCTCCAGTGCCGATGGCAACTTATGGATATACGACCAGTTCAATGTCCGGCTGAGGAAGATAGATGAACAGCTTGCCGAAATAGCTCAGAGTAACGATATCAGGCAGGAGGCTCAGACAGTGCCCGCTCCTTCATTTATGGTGGAGCGCAATTGGAAGCTATTTCTGTGCGACACTGCCAAAGGGATATTCACTTTCGACAGGTACGGAAACTATATTAACACACTTTCTATTTATGGGGTAAAGTACTTGCAGGTATTCGGCCCCCAGCTTCTTTTCCGTCATCAGGACACTATGTACTCCTGGGACATGAACAAGGCGACTTATCACTCACTCCTCATCCCTCACGGTAACAACCATATCATTAATGCTGCAATTGTAAGAAGTACCCTCTATGTCTTATATGCCGACCGCCTTACTTTATACAGGCTCCCCAACGACAAAATACCTGGAACGGGAGAATAGAGTAGGGTAGCTGCTAACTAAGTATCTTCTCTATTTCCAGGAATACTTCTGCAGGTTGCTTCCCTTCCCACAATATCTCATAGATACACGTAGCCAGCGGTATCGCTATTGCATATGATTTTGAGATGGCCTGCATACCCCGCGCGGCATAATAGCCCTCAGCCACCATGTTCATCTCCAGTGTAGCCGCTTTCACAGAATACCCCTTGCCTATCATTGTTCCAAATGTCCTGTTTCTGCTGTGAAGAGAATAACATGTCACAAGCAGGTCCCCCAGGTATGCGCTTGTATGGAAGTCCGGCCGCTCGTTCGAAGGATGCACTTTCTCGAAATGCGCGTCCAGGTAGCGGTACATTTCCCTATAGCAGTTGGTTATGTACACGCTAAGGAAGTTATCGCCATAGTCCAGGGCGTGCGCCATACCAGCTCCTATAGCGTATATGTTCTTCAGCACTGCGGCAAACTGTGCGCCCCAGATGTCATGGTTATACGTGGTGTTAATGTAGGAGTTGTTGAAAGCTTCGGACACCGCCATCGTAAGGGGATCACTCAGACCCGAAAAGGTCAGGTAGCTCAGTCTTTCAAACGCTACTTCTTCTGCATGGCATGGACCTGTGATCGCTACATAGTTTTCCAGGTTATAGCCCAGTTCTCCGGTCAGGTAGTCATTGAGCAGCAGGTTAGAGTCAGGTAGTATGCCTTTTATTGCCGAAATGATCTTCTTGTCTTTCCATGTTTCTGCCGGCGCTTCTGCAATCACCTTCTGCGCGTAGGCCGAGGGCACTGCGAACACCAGTGTGTCACAAGCCTGTAAAACTGCCGCAAGGTTATCGGTAGGCATGATAGTGTCAGGCAGGAACCGTACTGATGTGAGGTAATGGGGATTGTGGTTTCTTTGTTGAAGGTAATCCACAGATGTTTTGTTCCTTACCCACCAGTATACCTGCTCTCCGTTATCTGTAAGGATCTTGGCAAGGGCAGTTCCCCAGCTTCCGTTTCCTATGATGCCTATAGTACCAAGGGTAGTTTGTTTCAAATCCGGATTGTTTTTGCTTCAGTTATTTCTCTTCGTCCTGCTTGCTTGCTTCAAATAGCTTTTCCTTGTCCACAGGTTTCACCTTCGATTTGTCCTTCAGCGTTCTCGCTATAGCTCCGTATGGTGCTGTGATTACCTCCTCACCTTCCTTCAGTCCTTCTACTATCTGAATGTACTGATTGTCTTGAATGCCCGTCTTTACGTCACGCATAGACACTTTCCTGGTCTTAGGGTCATAAACGAATACCACCTGCCGCACATCGTCTATAGTTTGATCTTCCCTCTTCTTCACACTGTCCGGGTAGTCTCTCGTCGTTACTGCATTCACCGGAATGGATAGTATGTTTTTCTCTCGCCTCGTCTGTATCTCCACTGATGCAGACATACCTGGCTTAAATGGGAACTTCGACGTCATCTGTCCCATCAGGTCATAATAGCTGCTCGGTAGAATGAGTATATGAACAGTGTAGTTCGTCACCTGGTCTGTGCTTGCTTGCTGCAGTCCCGCGCTCTTGCTCGACACACTTATCTTAGACACAGTTCCTGTAAACTTCCTGTTCCTGTAAGCGTCTGCTTCAATTATGGTAGTATCGCCGATCTTCACCTTCGTTATATCAGTCTCACTCACGTCCACCCTCACTTCTATTCTTCCGAGATCAGCTATTGTGAGCACCTCAGTACCCGCCATCTGGGCCGTTCCTACCACACGTTCACCTAGCTTAACGTTTAACTGTGAAATTATCCCTGACGTAGGGGCAAATATGGTTGTCTTCCTAAGGTTCTCCTGTGCCTGGGTCAGACTTGCCGACGCACCCTGCACTCCATATTGTCCGCCTGATACCGTTGCCTTCGCAGCGTCATAACTGGCCTTCGCTGTTCTGTATGCCGACTCCGACTGCTCAAACTCAAGAGCAGATATCACCTTGTCTTCGTAGAGTTTCTTGTTCCGGTTATAGTTGGTCAGGGCTTGGTCATACTGCGCCTTAGCCTGAGCCACCATCTCCCTCGAGTTCACCACTCGCGATCTGCTCTCCTGCACCGAAGCCTGCGCTTGGTTCACCATAGAACTATATATAGCCGGGTTCACCTTCATAAGCAACTGACCCTTCCTCACACTATCTCCCTCCTGCACAGTAAGCTCTATGATTTCTCCACTCACCTCCGGACTGATCTTCACCTCAGTCTCAGGATATATCTTCCCACTCGCAGTCACAGTTTCAGTAATGGTGTGTGTAGTGGTCTTCTCTACCACCACCTTCACGCCATCATCACCCATAGACTTGCCAATGATGATAATAATGATCAACAACAACACCGACCCGCCAATAATCCACCAAAGGGTCCTTTTCTTCATATACTATATGTCTTCCAATAATTGTTCACTCTACAAAAAAACTACTCGCGCTTAGTTTCCCTCCCCTAAGGGGGAGGGTCGGGGAGGGGCTCCTACTTCACCTCCGCACCCGCATCAGCCATCTCCAGCGGAGAAACAAATATCAGTCTGCCGTCCTTGTTCTCTGCCATCAGTATCATTCCCTGGCTCTCTATGCCTCTCATCTTTCTTGGAGCAAGGTTCGCAACGACAGTCACCTGCTTGCCTACGATCTCCTCTGGTTTAAAGTGCATCGCAATACCGGAAACGATAGTCCTCTTCTCAGTACCCATATCCACCTCCAGCTTCAGCAGCTTATCCGCCTTCTCCACTTTCTCCGCGTTCAGTATCGTCCCTACACGAAAGTCCATCTTAGCGAAGTCGTCATATTGAATGGTTTCCTTTGCCTGCTTCAGTGCGGTCTCCTGTTGTGGTGCTGCATTCGCTGCTGCAGTTTCTGTGCTGGTGCCTGCTGCTTTCTCTTGTTCCACTTTACTTTGTTTAAGATTGTTTCTCAATTTCTCCACCTGCGCTGTCACCTCAGCATCCTCTATCTTCCTGAATAGCAGTTCAGGCGCTCTCAACGGATAATTTACTTTCAGCAGATCTATCTTACCCGCGTTCTCCCACTCCAGCATTCTGTCCACTACCTTCATCATGTGGCAAAGCTTCTTCGCTGTAAAAGGTAAGAACGGATTTACAAGGATCGCCAGGTTAGCTATATGCTGCAGGCAAAGATGTAAGCAGTTATCTATCTTCTTCTGAGCCAGCTCAGCCTCCGCACTCAACGGCTCACTCGCGCCGGAGGCTCCCCCTCCTTGGGAGGGGGCTGGGGGGAGGCTTCTTGCCTCAATCCATGGCTGCTTCTCCTGCATGTACTTATTCCCCTTACGTGCAAGATCCACTACCTCAAACAGTCCATCCCTAAACTTATAGTTCTCCAGGTTAGACTCTACCAAAGTCTTCGCATTCTGTATATCATTTATCAGCGCCCTATCCTTCTCATCCATCACATCCTCATGCAGCTTCGGCACCCTTCCGTTGCAGAGTTTATGCATCAGCACAAAGGCTCTGTTCACGAAGTTGCCGAATATTGCCGCCAGCTCATTGTTATTCCTGTCCTGGAAGTCCTTCCACGTAAAGTCATTATCCTTGGTCTCCGGCGCATTCGCACAAAGCACATATCTCAGCACATCCTGTTGATCCGGAAAGTCTTTCAGATATTGATCCACCCACACTGCCCAGTTCCTGCTAGTACTCACCTTCTCTCCCTCAATGTTCAGGAACTCATTGGCTGGCACATTCTCCGGCACCACAAACTTACCATGTGCATGTAGCATCGCCGGAAAGATGATGCAGTGAAACACTATATTATCCTTACCAATAAAGTGCACTAGCTTCGTATCTTCCCTCTGCCAGTAGTCGCTCCACATATTCGTGAGCTCCTTCGTCGCACTTATATACCCGATCGGCGCATCAAACCACACGTACAGCACCTTTCCCTTTGCATCCGGCAGCGGCACAGGCACACCCCAGTTGCTGTCTCTTGTCATGGCTCTCGGCTGTAGCCCGCTATCCAGCCAGCTTTTACACTGTCCGTAAACGTTAGGCTTCCACTCATCTTTCTTGCCCACCACTATCCATTCCTTCAGCCAGTCTTCATATTTATTTAGAGGAAAATACCAATGCTGCGTCTTCCTCTTCACAGGCCTAGCATTACTCAACGCACTCTTAGGATTGATAAGCTGCTCAGGCGATAGGGTAGACCCGCACTTCTCGCACTGGTCGCCATATGCCCCCTCATTCCCACACACGGGACAGGTACCAACTATATACCTGTCGGCAAGGAACATCTCCTTCTCCTCGTCATAATATTGTTCAGATTCCTTTACTTCAAAGAGTCCATCATCATACA
>CAMPJV010000202.1 GCA_946886975.1 uncultured Taibaiella sp.
GGGTAAGTAGATGTTAACCGGAAGCAGGGGAAAGCCGTAGTAACTCAATGGAAAAGGTATGGGAAAGGCAGTGATACTCCATTATTACCCCGTATTTACCCCGTATTTAGCCCGTATATATCCCGTATTAACTACACTGGTGACCCAATGTAACGGCTGCTAAAGGCGGGAGAAGAGGGCGAGCTATGACTATTGAGCTGGGAGGAAGCATTAGCAGACAAACTGAAAAAAGTAAGGGCTGATTGCTCAGCCCTTACGAAAATAGTGGTTAAGTGCTCTTTTGTTATATGCTGCCTCTTAATGTGAGTACGAAGTTTCTGCCGGGAGCACTGATGCCTGAAGCGAACGCCCGGTAGTTGTAGTCAAGGAGATTTTCAAGAGCCATCTCCAGGCCGAAGTGGCGGTTAAGGCGATAACCTGCACGGAGATTTAAGGTGTACCAGGCGGGCATGCCGTGAACGGTGGCGTATTGCTGGTTGTCTTCACCTGAGGGGTTGTATTCCTCTATGTGCTTCCAACCGTTGTATAGGACGAAGAACTCGGCGTTAAACTTACCGGGGGTGTACCTGAGACTTGTTTTACCAAACGTGGGCGGTATATGGTCTAAGGGAAACCTTTGCTCGTTCTGGTCGAAATAGCGGCCGTAGACGTGGTTGATGGTACTATAGAAAGTCACGTTGGAGAGTACCTCGGCTGTGATGGAAGCGTTGAAACCGTAGAGATAGGCTCGGGCTTTATTCTGGTTGGCAACAACTGCGGTCATGGAACCGCCGTATAGCACACTGTCCTGACCATTAAGCTGGAAGCGATCCATGACTATGGCGTTCTTGAACCAAGTGTAGAAACCGGTGGCCTCGACCTTTACGCGATCTGTGACGACGTAGGTGATGCCGAGGTCAAGATTGTAAGTGTACTCTGGCTTCAGGTTAGGATTCGGAACAACGAGCTGTTCGCCGCCTGCGGATTCGAAGACCTTAGCGATGTCATCGACATTTGGCGAACGGAAACCAGTGGACCCATTGAGTGCGAAACGCCAGCGCGGGGCAGGCATATAGACAAGACCAAGGTTGCCGCTCCATGCGACATTGCTCTGACTGGCTTCCCTGAATGGAAAGGGGAAGAAAGCGGTATCATCAAAGCGAGACCTTAAGCTGACATAGTTAAGACGAATGCCATCGTTGAGGACCAGCTTGTTTTCTATGATCTTGAAGAAATGCTGGGCATAGAGGGCACCGTAGAACATGTTGCTGCCGCCATTAGGGTAGCGAGTGTCAATGGGAGACTCCAGGCCATTTGTAATGTCTGTTGCGTGGGCGGTGCTCCTTACTTTGTTGTACTGACCGTCAGTGCCTATAGTGAGCTCATGCCTGCCGAAGAGTTTGCGGGCATCGAGGTTGTAGGCTGTGACGCCGACGTTCTCTATACGACTCTGGCGTTCATTCTTGCCGCGGTCGCGCTGGATGCGGCTTTCTTCTATTGCCTGATGGCTTAGGCCGAGGCGTATATCATCGAAGAAACCTGAAAGGTCCTTTGCATTGAGCTGATAGGCAGCCATAAGGCGCTCCTGAGGACCGTAGTACCATTCTGCGAAACGCAACTTGCCATTACGCACATCGGTAAGGCGGTCATAGCGGGGAATGTCGGAGCTGGTAGAGTACTGGAGATTCAGCGTATGCGTGACGTGGTCGTTCTGGCGGAAGAGCAACTTCTGGAGGATGTCAATCTGATCGTATCCACTTTGCTTCTGGATATTTGAGTCATTGTTCTGGAGAATACTGTCTACGCCATTAATGCGCTCGACATACTCCTTCCTCATACCGAAACTCCCGTAGAAGGGGTTGCGGTTGTTACCCTGCCTAAGGTCTCCGAAGGAACTATAACTAACGGAGGTAAGGGAAGCGAACTTTTTGAAGCCAATGTTGAAATCGAAGTGGCCGGTGTACTCGCTGTAAGCGGAACTGTAGCGGGTCATGGCATTGGCTGCGATCTTTGTTTTGCCATTCAGGCCCAGCATCGGCTGCTTTGTGTTGAAGATGACTACGCCACCAAGCGCATCACTACCGTAAAGCGTGGAGGCAGGGCCGTAAAGGATCTCTACACGATCGAGGAGATTAGGATCTACTGTGATAGCATTCTGCAAGTGGCCGGCGCGATAGATGGCGTTATTCATGCGCACACCGTCTATAACCAGTAGAACACGGCTTGCTTCAAAGCCTCTCACCACGGGGCTTCCTCCGCCCATCTGGCTTTTCTGTACGAATACGTTTCCGCTCTGCTCGAGTAAAACCGCCGCCGTCTGAGGCATAGTCCATTCTATTTCTTTCTGGCCAATAACCTGAATAGGCTGTGAGATGTTCTTTTTGTTCTCTTCGAACTTATTGCCAGAGATAACGAACTCGTTGAGGTTGATAGTGCTGAGCTTTGAAGTATCAGCTAACTGGGCCTGAGCAGCGGTTGTGAGCAAGCCCAGGAATAATAAAAGATATTTAGAGTGCATGTTGTAATTGTTGGCGCTCAGAGAGACACGCCAGATAATCTAGCGCATTCTCCAAGGGAGATGAAACATTGACTGCCTTCAGCCTAATGGGAGGCGAAAGCTGGTAAAATTATCAGGGAAGTTCAGCATTGCCAGGGAGGAGGAGATGCAATAAAAAGCGTTGAGCTAAGGACTTTCTGTTTGAAACTATAGAAAGCAGGTGTGGTAAGCGGAGGAAAGGTGACGAGGAGTTCCGTAAAGGGAAGAAGCGCGTCGCAAAACCAGAAGCCGACTTTGTGCTTGCCCTGCTTTGAGTCGCTATGATCATCGAACATCTTGCTGAGCCAGGAGAATAGCTTGTCGTCGCGAGTGTCGTAGTGACCAGTAAGTACCAACCGACCATTGGCCATAAACCTACGCTTTACGTCAAACATCTTGCCTTGATACCTGATCTCATCGTGCTTTACCCATACCAACTTACCTACCTCATCTGTCGGCAGGATCAAAGTATCGCGCTCTTTGGAAAGGTGGCGGGCATTCTGGAAATGGTAAGTAACGTTTCTTGCAACCTGCCAGAATACAAAACCTGATTGGCTCCAGAACAACATTGCCGCTATGAGGACCATCGACACTCTCATCGAGGTGCTTGTGGTGATATGTCGTTGTGTCGTCTTCAACTCTGGCCAGCGGGAGTTACCAATTCATAGATTACTTGTAAGAGTGTTTCCCCAACGGCCTCTAAAGTGCTCCTGTCTATCACACTCATATCGTCCGCATGCGTATGCCAGTGAGCTGCAAAGGCACTGCCAGTGGTGCTATTGAGGTTGATGATGTCTATGGTGGGGATGTGGGCGATTTCGTTTACAAACACGTGGTCGTCGGTGATCTCTGCGCCTCGCACGAAAGGGAAGTATGAGGAGAAGCCTGCACGGACGGCAGCCTGCCAGACATTCTGCTGGACAGAACCTGCAAACCTTGTGGAGATACCTTCTAAAGGAAACCTGGCGTCGCGGGCGCCGACCATGTCGAGGAGGATGCCAAACTCGGCTCTATAGTTCGGAACGTGGGGATTGTAGGCCCAGTACTGGGTACCTAGTGCATAGCTTCTATCGCCCCACTCTGTCTTACCGTAATCTTCTACATCGGTGAGGAGGATGTCTATGCCAAGATCCTCCGGGAGGGGCTTTGTTTTGATCTGGCGTGCGAGCTCGAGCAATACCCCTACCCCACTGCCGCCATCATCTGCACCAAGAATAGCTTTCTCAATATCTTTTGAATCCATATCGGCCCAGGGGCGGGTATCCCAGTGGGCTAGCAACAGTATCCGTCTTGTCGCGGATGGATTTATAGAACCAATAAGGTTGATACAAGGAAGCATTTGTCCGTTGCCTGCCTTTACCTGCACGTCCTGACGGTAAACGCTGTCAGTGAACTCCTTTAGCTTCATCTCCATCCATGCAGCGCAGGCCTTCTGCGCAGGGGTGCCAGGGACACGTGGACCAAAACTTACCTGTGACTGGATGTAAGCATAGGCGGAATCGGGATTGAAGTTGGGTTTGTCCACCTTCTGTACAGGAGTATCGTCATCAGCAGAGCCATCCGGCTGGTCTTTACAGGATGTGAAGATGAGACAAGAAGTAGATGCAATTAGCAGAAAGTACTTAGTTACGCTGGTCATAAAAGAAAAGCCCCGTAAAAGAACGGGGCAAAGTAAAGTAAAGTTTTGTAGGATTGGAGCTATTTGAAGGGTATCTCGATTGCCTGGGCTACCTCATAATCACCACTTTCGTTGTTCATGACAAAGCCTATTATTTTGCAGTTATCAATATTCCATCTGAACTTTTCTTCGCCAAAGGCCCTCTCAGGGACTTTATAAACGAATGTCCTTTCATAAACTCTGCCTGCTTCTTTGGTGGCCAGAGTGTCAAGGAAGCTTACTCCACTGTAAGGAGTAACAAAATCTCTAAATACATGATCGTGTTTGTAATCAAAAATAATCGTTGTATTTTCTTCCTGTGCGTCAACAATATCGTCCTCGGTAACCAAAATTACTATACTCTGTTTTTTTGAAACAGCAGAAGTATAGGACACCCTTATACGGATTGTATCCTCTTGTGCTACAGCATTATAAGAGCTAGTCATAGAAAGTCTGACCGATGATGGAATCTTTAGTCGTTGTGATATGACCTCTGGCCAAACGCTTCGGTTGTCCAAGAAATATGCTGTTCCCTGCTTGACTCTATCGAACATAGCACCAGGCTTGTTAGGCTCGCCAAACGCATTGAAGAGTGGTACGATGAGATCATCCCTCCTAAAGTCATATTTTGACGAGCCAAGCGGCGTTGTCTGGTTGTGAGCATGAAGCCCGACGATTATAACTCTTCCTTCATTTGCTTCTGCAGCAGTCTTCAATACTTTAGCACCTGCAGGGCAGTTGGGGCAACTTACACCAGTGGCCTCCTCTACTAAAATATTTCTGGGCTGGGCCATTTCAGGAGTAGGCAGGACAGATGTACTCTCACCAGACTTTACTGTAAGATCGATTGTCGGGCCCTTCTCGGTGCAGGCTGCGGAAAAAAGAACTGCGCCTGCGGCAAGGATGCCGATTAGTTGATTTCTCATTGCTCTTGATATAGGTTACGAAGTTAAGGAATATGAAGACGACTTTCGTAAGAATTACAGGGTTGACTACCTTTTATTATGAATCTTCCATCCTACACTGATTGATTTCATTTAGGCTAACTTTGCCTAATAACAGACGAATACCATGGAAGAAAGTAAGCGGCAGAAGCA
>CAMPJV010000203.1 GCA_946886975.1 uncultured Taibaiella sp.
GTCTCTTCCGGGCTATGGGTATTCAAACCTTCGTTATTTGCCATCGTTGGCTTTAAGGTAGACTTTCAAACTGCCGCAGGAAGCGAACATCGTTCTGGGAGTATAATCTCAGGTCATTTACCTGGAACTTTATCTGCGTAATACGCTCTACACCCATCCCAAAGGCAAATCCTGTATACACTTCCGGATCTATGTTGAAGTTTCGAAGCATGTTGGGATGTACCATTCCACACCCCAGTATCTCAACCCATCCTGTATGTTTACACAAGCTGCAACCGCTTCCTCCACACACCGTGCAGGAGATGTCCATTTCCGCGCTCGGCTCTGTAAAAGGGAAATACGATGGGCGGAAACGCACCTTCGTCCCTTCTCCAAACATTTCTGTCACAAAGTAATACAATGTCTGCTTTAGGTCTGCAAAAGAGACGTCTTTGGCTATAGATAAACCCTCACACTGATGAAAAAAGCAATGCGCGCGGGCCGATATTGTTTCATTCCTGTACACTCTGCCGGGACAAATTACCCTCACCGGCAGCTTTCCCTCTTCCATGATGCGGGACTGCACAGATGAAGTATGTGTACGCAGTACCCAGTCTGGGCTTTGAGACACATAGAACGTGTCCTGCATGTCTCGGGCAGGGTGGTGTTCCGGCATGTTTAGAGATGTAAAGTTGTGCCAGTCATCTTCTATCTCAGGTCCCGTCGCAACACTAAACCCTATCTTCTCAAATATGGAAACTATCTGATTCTCAACCATCCGTAGCGGGTGGCGCGATCCCATCGGAATAGGTGTGCCCGGTAAAGTGGGATCGATCGAGGGACCCTTCTTGCCTCCACCGGACTGTAAAGACTTAAATTCTTCAAACCTGGCCTCCGCTAGTTGCCGGAAGGAATTGAGCAACTGCCCCGCTTCTTTCTTCTGGTCTGCAGGCACATTTTTCATTTCACCGAAGATCTGCTTCACTATCCCTTTCGTGCCGAGATATTTGATCCGGTAAGCCTCAACCTCGCCGGCATCCTTTGGCTGAAAAGCTTTGATATCCGCCTCGTGAATACTGATCTGTTGCTGTAGATCCTGCATAGGGCTGCAAATATAATTGTTTGGCTGTATTCTCGGGCCAATTAACGAACTGGGGCATTGTGGCACCATTTTATACCCTCACTCAGAAACCAGTCCGACATGTCTAAAGTCTTTACTCTCCTGTGTATTCTATTATGTAGTACGCTGTTGTTTTCCTGTGTTGCCAAGAAAAAGTACCTCGCCGCCACAGGCAATATATCTTCCCTCCGGGCCGATAGCATCCGTTTCGAAAGGCAGATCACCGATCTGCAGAACAGAATGGGCCAGATCGAGGCAGCCAACCGCACGACCACCAGCCAGCTTCAGAATACCACAGAGCAGCTCAACCAAAGCCAGGAAGAGGTGGAGGCACAAAGGCGCAGGCTTCAACAACTACAAGCGCTTATTGATCAACAACGCAAAAACACAGAGGCACTGCGAAAAAAGATAGCGGATGCGCTAGTAAACTTCGGCTCAAATGAGCTCTCGGTAAGCATGAAAAACGGCAAAGTATATGTCAGTATGCAGGAAAGCCTTCTGTTTCCCTCAGGCAGCGCATCTGTGAACCCCAGAGGCAAAGAAGCACTGGCCACCTTGGCAAAAGCTCTGAACCAGAACCCCGACATAAATGTAGAGGTCGAAGGACACACCGATTCCATACCCATCAGCAAGACCTACAAGGACAACTGGGACCTGAGCGTAGCACGGTCCACCTCCATAGCCCGTATACTCATCAAAGAATACTATGTCCACCCGACCCGCATCACAGCTAGCGGCAGGGGAGAGTTCAACCCCCTAGATACCAATAGCACACCCGAAGGGCGGCAGCGCAACAGGCGCACAGAGATCATCCTCGAGCCTAAGCTTGATGAACTCATGCAGCTCATCCGGGAATCACAGTAGGAAAGTCCGTAGAAGTGATATTCGACAAGATCACCTCCATGGTGTAGCATAGAATAGCTGAACGTCTTCCGGTCAAACCTATAAGGTCAGTGTACCAGGCCCAATGGGTTCACCTTGCCTTTGCTACCATTATTCAATGGAGGTGCCCCAGAGTATACGAGGAGTATACCGGGAGTTGCACCCAGGTTCATTTCCTGTACCCGACCTGAAGCTCTGCTGCATCTGCCCTGTATCTGTCCTATAGCTCATACTATGTTTGGAACGTATTTGAGCGAAAAAAGCAAGACTCCGGCTTCTAAAAGAGAAAGAGGCGATATCCGTCATGAGATATCGCCTCCACTATAGCATTTTCCGAATTAAGTTACTCTTTAATCCACTTGACGGCAGCAGACGATGACGTACTGCTCACTTTTATCATATATACACCGGGTGCCAGCGACGTAGGCAGGTCAAGGCTTTGTGCCCCCGCACCAGCGGCAGCAGTCGTTCTCCAAACCCGCTCACCAACAACGTTGATTACTTCCACCTTCACCAGTTCGGCCCTGCTTAGCGAGAATTGAATTTTGGCCGAAGTTGCTGATGGGTTAGGCACCACAGACATGTTCGCTCCTCCAAATATTGTATTGGAAATGCCCAAAGGAATTATGTTTAACGTGTCATCCACCACATTATAGGCAGTGATAGGGGCCCCTGTGCTATTGATCATCTTCACATTGTCGAAATACAGGATTCCCTGTCCGGTACTCGCCGCCGGTATTGTGAAGGTAACATTGGCAATCGTGCCATCTCCTGATATGTTTTGCTTGTCAGTGCGTGCATACGCCCAGTCCAGTTGGTTATTATTCACCGCCTTACCAAAGCGGAGCGTGCCGGCCGCATTGCCTAGCCAGCTTGTATTGTAGCTTACAGTCATCGGAGCGCTTAGCGTTATCCCGTCCAGTTTTATGCTCGCCGCCAGGCCGTATATGCCATTCATCGGGTAAGTGGCATTGCCTAGCTTAATTGGTACAGATATGGTAGATCCAGCTACAATACTTACGCCCGTAAAATCAAAGTATAGGTCAGGATCAGTAGTCGTCTTAAGTTGTGGACTATGTGGCGCCTGCTTCAGGTGCACGAGGCCATAATTGTTATAGATGGCAAGAGTGTCATTAATATCCACTATGCCGTCCCCGTTACAGTCTGAGTTCTTGTCGTTCACACCCGTGGTTATCAAATAAGGCCACCAGTCCTTAGAGAACTGTGCCGACCACGCATTGCTGGCGCCCGAACGTGTATAGCCCTGATTGCCATAGTCAAGGGCCAGGTCCAGAGCATCCATATTATTCACTACAAGGTCATAGTTCACGTCGCCTGGCCATATAGAGTCCTGGCAATTGGTTCCGGGAGGAGGTATGGTGAATAGCGGAGTGTAGCTCGTGACTGTACTGCATGTCACTGCAACTCTCAGCAACCCGCCGGCATATAATAGGCCCGCTCCGTTTAAAGTGTCAGTAGTAGCTCCGGGAATTGCAGTCCATGCTACTGAGCCGAGTGGAGACATTTCCCACTGCAGGGTTATCCCTGCATTTTGCGTAAACCCCGCCACATAAAACCACAGCGCGTGTTGATTACTAAGGCAATAATTCAGCGTGGTGCCGTTGTAAATTATCCCTGCCGCAGGGGCGCCATTACAGGGCTGAGCCTTAGCAATGTTTGTGGTCAGAAGGAAGATGAAACCGAAAACGAGTAATAGTCTAGCCATAAGAATGGAGGATTTGGTTACTGAAGGAAGTAAAAAGTTAATTATGTGTACTTGGTAAAGACGGTCCGATCCGGCGAAACGTTGGTTTGGTCGTAAAATTTGTCACAGCTTTTGAGCCTTAGCGTGAAGGAAGTAATGTTATTTGTTGATAGCCGCGGTTGCCTCCTTTGTAGCCTGGGCTAGCTCCTTGATCAGCATCGGATCGCGCTCTATAGCGTTGCCTACCACTATTATGTTCGCTCCAGCTTTGCAGTTGCTGTACACCTTTTCAGCCGTATGAATGCCGCCCCCGACAAAGAGTGGAATTTCAATATGGGAGGCCACCTTATGCAGCATTTCCTCTGAAATTGGATTTCTGGCGCCACTACCCGCATCCATATATATCACGTGCTTTCCCTGCAGTTCCCCTGCCCACGCGGTGCAAAGGGCAATGTCCGGCTTGTTAGCTGGTAAGGGCGCCGAATGACTCATGTAGGATACTGTTGTGGGTACACCGCCGTCCACCACTATATAGCCCGTGGATATCACTTCCAGTCCGCTCGCCTTCACCATCGGGGCCGACACCACGTGCTGACCAATCAGCAGGTCCGCGTTCCGCCCAGATATAAGGGAAAGGTATAAAAGAGCGTCTGCATAGGGGCTCACCTGCGCAGGACTGCCTGGAAATAAGATAACAGGGATATCAGATTCAGCCTTAAATCTTTGAATGCATGTATCTATCTGGTGTGCTACAACAAGGCTGCCGCCCATCAGCAAGTAATCCACCTTTGCATCATTACACAGCTCGGCTAGATATGGCATGTCTGATGGCGCTATCTTATCCGGATCCACTAGCACCGCAAACCCGCTTTTTCCTTTCTTCTTCAGGCTACATAGTTCTTGATATATCTTCCCTGCCATAATTAGATCACCACAAAAAAACAGAAATAATCGTTCTTATGCTACACAAATCATCTGCCTGGGCCTTGTTTTTTCAGCTCATCCCTTATTTCCATTAGTAATTGGTCTGTCGAAGACGGGGCTGCCGGAGCAGCTGCCTCCTCCTCTTTTTTCCTTTGCATCCTGCTCATCGCCTGAATAGCAAGGAATATGAAGAAAGCTATAATAAGGAAGTCCACGATGGTTTGAATGAAGTCTCCATAAGCTAGCACATTTGCTCCGTCTCCCTTTGCATCCGCAAGCGACTTATAGTCTGAACCTGTCTTCCCTGGTGTCAGCACATAGAACAGATCTGTGAACTTCTGACCATTAGGGGTCAGCTTGCCTATTATAGGCATGATAATATCATCAACCAGGGCCGTAATGATCTTACCGAAAGCCCCGCCGATAATAACCGCTACAGCGAGGTCCACTACGTTTCCCTTGAAGGCACAAGCCTTGAAATCCTTCAGAAAGCCCATAATAAAACTGTTTTAATAAGTACAATGTATAAAAAATAGTTGATGCGACGTCCCCACATTAATTTTCAGGTTAAGGAACTTAGTAGTCTTCACTTCCCATAGGTACACTTTGAAGCGACCATCCAGTTTAGGGCAATATGCTGTAGCATAGTAT
>CAMPJV010000204.1 GCA_946886975.1 uncultured Taibaiella sp.
GCAAAGATCAGCGCCGAAAGGTGCATCTGGTGTACGCTCCAGGTCGGTGATGAGCGTGGCGATGAAGAAAAAGGCCCCTGAGTGTTTGGTAAGCATGTTGCCGTTCTTGCCGATCCAACCGAGTCCGCTTCTTACTGCCCAGCTACGCTCCAGCACAGGTGCACTGTCCACGAATCCCCTGCCATTCACCTCTCCAATATTGGTCTTGATAAAAGCAAGTAGCTCGTTCAATTTGTCCCTAATGACATAATGGTAGTCTGTGCCCCAGGCGTACTTCGCCACTTTGGGGGTTCCCTTGCTTTGTTCAGCCGCAGGAAAATAATTCAGCAGGAGTGTAATAACAGATTTAGCCCCGGGTACCAGTTTGGACGGGTCAATACGCAGGTCGAAATGGTTCTCCATGTATCGCATCGAGCCATGGTAGCCCTTATTCAACCATAGCTCCAGCCGCCTTGCATCTTCGTCCATCCGCGCAGCCCTGGCAATACCACAGGTCTGGAACCCAAGGCGATTGGCTTCTTGCCGGATCAATGCAGTATTGCGGTCAGTATTTAGCAATGGAGGTCAATTAATGGAGCAGGCAGCACTAAACACGCTTCACCCGGACACGGCGAATTTCGGAAAGTCTTTCCACATAAGCATCTGAATGCTTCCGGGGGATGCCGGCTTTAACAATACAGAACAGCTGAAGGTCCTGCTGGTAGACGGTAGCTTCGCTTTGCCTGAGCAGATACATTACCTCACCCATGTTGGGATAATCGAATTCCAGCTCCACGAGGTCTTCTATCCACCGCACGGTGAAGGTGCCTATCCGAAAGGCTTCCTGGGTTGCTGTTTTATATGCATTGATCAGGCCGGGCACGCCAAGCAGCGATCCCCCAAAATAACGGACCACAACGACCAGGATGTTGGTCAGCTCTGAGCTGTCTATTTGCCCCAGGATGGGCTTACCGGCACTGCCAGAAGGCTCGCCATCATCGTTTGCACGGTACTGAGTTCCGTCTGTTCCGATCCTGAAAGCAAAGCAATGATGTACAGCCTTAGGATGTTCTTTCCTCAGTTGGTGGATTTTTTCTTTCACCTCCTCGGGGGAGTTGACAGGATATGCGAAGGAGAAGAACTTACTGCCCCTGTCCCTAAACTCGCCTGTTACCGGCTGATCGATGGTTCTGAATTTAAGTTTATCCTCCATATAAGTCTGACAGGGCGATGAGTAGGATGGATGCTATGGACAAGATTAGACCAATTGCACGCTGGACGGAGATCTTCTCCTTAAAAAAGAAGAAGGCAACAAGCGCTGATAACAGGACAATGCCAATATTATTAACAGGAATAGCTGCGGAGCTTTGCAGGAAGTCACTATTAAGCAACCGTATCAGGAAGTAGATGGAGAAGTAGTTTGGCACACCAAGGATGATGCCTGCTATGATATTTCTCCAATGCAGTTCTATCTTGTTACGGAGTCTTTGAGTAATAATCCACAGGATGCCGAGGGTACTTGCCATGGCGAATGCATGTATGGTGTATTCATTTTGAGTACGGGTATCGGAAAGATGGCTATGCTCCACATACTTCACCAGAGTGTCGAGGAGCCCGCTTCCGACAAAAAGCAGGGCGGGAAACAGGATGCTTTTTGGCTTGACGGTTTCCTTTACCCTTGTAGTGAGATAAACTGCGGGAAAGGCGATGAGAACTCCAGCGATTTCGCCAGCGCTCATGGTTTCATTGTAAAGCCATACAGAGAAAATGACCGGAACAACCAGGGATAATTTGTTCGCCACCGTAGTAGTGGTTAGCCCGTCTTCTCCAATTCTCCAGGCAATGAGGCTGAAGAGAGAAATGAACATAGTACCCATTAGCGCAGCCCAGGGCAGCCAGGGCTGGCTCAGACTTTGAGCGCCTATTGGAAATTGACCGAGAAGAACGCTACCGGTGATTACACAGGTGATGTAGTTGGCCACAAGAGCCTGCAGGTTATCTACCCTGTACTTCGGAAATAACTTAAAGAGGGAGAATATGGCTGTATTAAGAAGAATGGCTAAAACCAGGTAGAGCATATGCCTCAGAGTTATAATTCCATGCCGTTCATATACTGATAGCGGCTTTGCTTGTTGACATATACATGAAGAGCATCAGAATCTATATCTGAGGTAAAAGCTTTGCCTGCATTTGAGAGCATTGGCGCGGCAATGCCATCTTCAAGGATAGTGGGAGTAACAAATACCCTCGCCTCATCCCATAGGCCAGCCCTAATAAAACTATCCAGCAATCCAGCTCCGCCCTCAACAATCAGGGATAATATGTTTTCCTGGTGCAGTTTCCTGAGCAACTCAGCAAGTGGGTTATCGTCAAAGTCTAGTTTTACATACCGGATGTGGTCATCAATGCTTTCTGCGACCTCATTGATGATCCAGGTAGGTGCGTCTTTGTTGAATAGTTTGAGCGTACCTGGTAGCTTTAAAGATCTGTCGAAGACAACTCTGATTGGTTGTGTTCCATCCCAAAGTCTGGCAGTGAGTTGAGGATCATCGCTAAGTCCAGTGTTGGTCCCGACAAGGATTGCGGCTTCTTCCGAACGCCACTTATGAACCAGCTGCTGGCTATGCTTGTTGCTCATCTGGCGCCTGGCCCTGTTCGCCGGGGCAAAGAAGCCTTGTTCAGTCTCGGCCCACTTAAGTATGATATATGGACGCTGCTGCTGGTGGAAGCAAAAGAACCTCCTGTTCAGCCACAGCCCCTCTTCTTTTAATACGCTAGTGGTGGTCTTTATACCGTTGCCTTCGAGTATTTCGATGCCTTTGCCCTTTACCTGTTCGTATGGGTCAACGTTGCAGATGATCACCTCATTTACCTTTTCAGCGACCAGCCTCAGGGCGCAGGAGGGAGTCTTACCCTGATGGGCGCAAGGTTCCAAATTAACATACATGGAGCATCTCGGAATAAGGATTCTGTCCTCGGGTTGAACAGAATCGAGGCAATTTACTTCTGCATGCGCCTGACCATATTGCTGATGCCAGCCTTCACCAATGACCCTGCCGTCATGGACCAGTACGGCGCCAACCATTGGGTTTGGACAAGTCATTCCATTTCCTTTCCGGGCAAGTTGCAGACAACGACGGATATATAACTGTTGGTCGATCATGCGAGTGCAAAAGTAGTTTTTGGTTAGGACATGTGTAGATGGTAAACCGGTATTGGTCTGGTTCTTATATAGATATCGCTATGAAGATTCTCTGGCTGTACCTGAAGCCGCAGAAAATACTGGTATTCCTGTCGCTCTTACTGGCTGGTGTAGCCCAGTTGCTAAATCTTATTGATCCGGTAATATTCGGAAGGATCATAGACGACTACGCCACCAGGCCGCATGCTATGAGCGAGGATGAAGCCATCAAAGGCGTATTATTCTGGCTGGCGGTGGCTATAGGAGTAGCCGTGCTGGCGAGGGTAGCCAAAGCCTTCCAGGAGTACACCACAAGGCTGGCAGTGGCGAGGTTCGGCATGCAGATATTCAATGATGGACTGCGGCAGACGCTCCGTCTATCCTTTCAGGAGTTTGAAGAAAGCCGCAGCGGGGAAACCTTATCCGTATTGCAGAAAGTAAAAACGGATACAGAGCGGTTTGTGAACTCGTTCATCAACATAGTCTTCTCCTCGGTAGTTGGCGTAGGCTTTCTCATCTGGTACAGCATTACGAAGAACTGGATGCTTATTCCTGTGTTCCTTGTCGGTATCGTAGTATTAGGCTCACTGACTGGATTGCTATCGAAGAAGATCAAGACTATTCAGCGATCCATAAACCGGGAGACAAATAAGATGTCGGGAGTGATTACTGAGAGCCTGCGAAATATCGAGCTGGTAAAAAGCCTTGGCCTGACCTTTCCCGAGATAAGGAGACTGAGGGAGCAAACTAGAAAGATATTTGACCTGGAGATGATCAAGGTGAGGAAGGTGAGGACGCTGTCTTTCCTGCAGGGCACCACACTAAATCTTTTGAGACAATCCATACTGTTCATCCTGCTTTGGCTGATCTTCAGAGATGTGCTGACCACAGGTGAGCTGATAAGTATGCAGTTCATCTCCACGGCTATATTCGGACCGCTGCAGGAACTGGGCAACATCATACTGCAATACAGAGAGGTAGACGCTTCACTGCATAACTTCAATACACTAATGCACAAGCCGGTAGAGCAGCGGCCTGAGAATCCCATAGAGATAGGTGAGCTGCAAAGCTTAAGCTTTGAGAATGTGGTGTTCCGGCACAAGACAGCAGGGTTCAACGCCATAGATGGAATCTCTTTTACTGTAAAGACAGGACAGACGATTGCGTTCGTGGGGCCGTCAGGCGCAGGAAAGTCTACCCTGGTGAAGTTGCTGGTGGGGCTATACAAGCCAGTGAGTGGCGCGATCTACTTCAATAATGAACGATCATCCAACATTAGGTATAACGAGCTCCGGCGGCAGATAGGCTTTGTTACCCAGGATACCCAGTTATTTGCAGGGTCAATAAAGGACAACCTTCTGTTTGTTAAACCAGATGCGAGCGAAGATGACATAGATGATGCGCTGGCTAAGTCAGCTACAAGCCAGCTGTTGGCAAGGTCCGCAAGTGGAATAAACACCATTATAGGTGAGAACGGCATGAAGCTGTCCGGAGGAGAAAAGCAGCGGATATCCATTGCGAGAGCGCTGCTGCGTAAGCCGAGATTACTGATCTTTGATGAAGCCACCTCTGCATTGGATTCTTTGACGGAGGAGGATATTACTAATACGATAAGGCAGATATCGGCAAGCAGGCAAAGGATCACAATACTGATCGCACATAGGCTGTCCACGATCATGCATGCAGATGAGATCTACGTTCTGGAAAAGGGGAGGGTTGCAGAAGTAGGATCTCATGAAACGCTGCTTAGCCAGAAAGGTCTCTACTACGCTATGTGGCGACAGCAAATAGGCGAACGACGAGCGACGGAGCCTTAATAACGCTATAGACCTGACTGCATCTATTCTACTTCAGGCATTTGCTCTCCGGGGGCATACACTATCTTCTTAATCTCATTCTTAACCGGGACAACGGTTTGGAGGTACCGGTACACAGCCTTCAGGTCATTCTCATCCATTCGGGAAAAGGGGCCCCAGGGCATGGGAGAGGTCTTATGAATGCGACCGCTTTTCATACGGTTGATGAAGGCCGTTTCTGTCCATCCATACATTCGGCCAGTTTCAGGATCGGGTGTAAGGTTGGGCGTCATATATCCGTATC
>CAMPJV010000205.1 GCA_946886975.1 uncultured Taibaiella sp.
CACAGACCTATGAGGATGCACTTAACCTTCAGGTGGAGGAAAGTATAGCCACCAAAGGGAGAGGTGACCTGGACAAGCTGCTGCAGGGGAAGGAAACCTGGGTGATAGAGTAAAATCTAATATGCCTCTCAGTGCAACGTATATTTTATACTTTGTACGCACTTAACAGCTCTCAGATAAATTGGCCTCACTAAAAAAACTGGCTGGGCAGACAATGTGGTATGGCGTCAGCAATATAGCTGCGCGGATACTTACGTTTTTGCTGACGCCCTACCTGACGAGGGTGATGACGGGGCCGGTGGGGCAGCTGGAGTTTGGTAAGCAATCGCTGATCTATGTGTGGCTTCCCCTCATGAACACCTTATTTACCTATGGAATGGAAACAGCATTCTTCCGTTTCAGTTCCACTGAGAAAGACAAGCTACACCTTTACCGAACTCAATTAACTTCTCTTCTTATAAGTACTGTTACGCTCGGGGGCCTGCTTGTACTGTTTCAAGGACCTATAGCTGCTTTTGTGGAAATAGGTGACAGGCCAGAGTATGTGGTGTGGTGCGCTGCTATTATAGGGCTGGATACTATGCTGGCTTTGCCGTTCGCGAGGCTGCGCCTGGAGAACCGGCCAAGGAAGTACGCACTCGTTAAGCTTGTTGGGATACTGACGTTTGTGGGGACTATCTATTTTCTATTCAGCTTTGGGGATGATATCGCGGATAAGAATGCAACTGGATGGTTTGGCAGGTGGTATAGCCATTACTGGGGGGTAGGTTTTATACTTTTTGGGAACCTGATGCAGTGCATGGTGCAGGGGGTGCTGCTGATGTCGGAGCTGAAGGATTATCGTCCTGCGTTTGACCTCAGGTTGTTTAAGAGGGTGTTGATATATGGGCTACCAATACTTATTGCGGGGTTTGCTGGAAACATAAATGATACGCTGAACAGGGTCATGTTCACTGAGCTTAATCCCGGGAGCAAGGAGGAATCTATAAGGCAGGTTGGTATTTTCACTGCCGCAGTGCGCCTATCGGTTATGATAACGCTGGCTATACAGGCGTTTAAAATGGCGGCCGAGCCATTCTTCTTTGCGATATCGAAGGAGAAGAACGCTCCTGGTACTTACGCAAGAGTGATGAAGTGGTTCGTGGTAATACTGGCTTTGATGTTCCTGAACATCACTTTGTTTATTGACATATGGAAGGCTTTTGTTGGTCCTGAGTTTAGGGATGCGCTAGGACTTGTACCTGTTCTACTTTTTGCCAATATCTGTCTTGGCATCTACTACAATCTTACCGTGTGGTATAAACTAACCGACAAAACACACTATGGCGCTTATATCATGGTGATCGGGGCGGTAATAACTATTGCGTTCAACTGGGCTCTTATACCTGTGTGGGGCTATGCGGCGTGCGCGTGGGGTATGCTGGTGTGCTATGGAAGTATGATGGTGCTTTCCTTCGTATGGGGTCAGAAGTACTATCCTATACCATATGACGTACCTAGATTAGTTAAGCACCTTGCTGTGATGCTGGTGGTGTTCCTCATGCAATGGGGCGTGTTCAGGTTTTCGGAATCTGTGATGCTGCATCTGGTGACAGGGGCTGTACTTTTTGGGACGTACATGATTTACATATACACTCAGGAAAAGCAGGAGCTGAAAGGATTTCCCATAATAGGAAGATTTGTAAGGTAGCAGAATGCGCCTACCCCAGCAGTTCGCAGGGCTTGATACCAGTCGCTTTTTTGAAGGCAGTGCTGAAGTGAGAGATACTGCTGTAGCCTAGCTGGCTCGCCACTTCTGAGACCGTCTGACCCTGCTGCTGTAACAGCCTCTTCGCTTTTGTTATTCTCAGTTCCTGCTGATACTCATTGATAGTCTTACCTGTGAGTGTCTTGAAGCCTTTCTTGAGATAACACTCATTCATTGCCACCTTTTTTGAAAGCTCCTTGATAGTCAGCGGCTGCTCGGTAGTTTGTTCGATTATCCGCTGGGCTTCCCATATTTTTTCCCGTTCAGTTTCATAAACCAAAAAGCGGCAGGCAGGAACCGCGCAAACGGTGAAGGGTATCGTGACGTTCTCAATGGCCCGTCTGAGAAGATGAAGGGCGGTTTCGCTTTGTTGCAGAGCCTTAATCAACGGCGTGAGCGCTGTGCCCTGACGGAGATTTGTAAGCAACAGCTTAGATTGGGCACATATGGCGAATTGCTGCTCCGTAGTCTGGTCGAACCGGAAGGGTGAATTACTCATTAATAGTTCGACGGGATATTGATCGAAGAACTGAGGATGAAACTGCAGCCAACATACCTCTATGTGGGCAGAAGCAGCAACCGGAAGCACGTAAACGATGTGCATGTTGAACTGCTGATCATCTATTGGGAAAAGCAGGAGATGGCCCTGCTCTTCAGTAAAGGCTTCTCCTGTGGTTTCTATCCGGAGACGCTCAGCACGGATAAAATTGCTTATCTGATCCCGTTCTCGGCTAACTACCTGGACATTTTCACCAAGGATCCGTTCAAGGATTTCAGATGCGGCATCAAAAGCTATTTCCCTGATCTGCAACACAGGTGCAAAGGTACGGCAATTGAACGGTAATGAATTATGACGGTATTGTAAATAGTTATATGCCTGAAGTTAAAGCAGTAACTACCACTCATATTCGGCTTCTACCTTTTTCATCAATCTTTCGACCAGGACGAAGGTAGCAGGGCATTTGTCAAGGTTGTTCCTAAAAGTATCATTGTAGGCGTCGAATGGACGCTTGTTATGATGCGGGAACTCCGCGCAATCCTTAGGGCGTACTTCATATATGGAACACATGTTATTGACCAGGAACTGGCAAGGCTGAAGCTTGTTTACCCAATCACCTGTGTCTTCTTCCTTCAGGAGCCATTTCTCAGTAAAAGCTTTGGGCGTCATCTGAAGGTGTGCCGATATCCGAAGTATGTCTGCTCTCCGGAAGGTAGGAGTCATGGTCTTACAGCAGTTGGCACATTCAGTACAATGCACATCCTGCCATACACCTTTGTCAGTTTCCTTTACCAACTTTGGCATGTCATGAGGTACAATGTCGTCTAGTTTTTGAAGGAAGGCTCCAAGCTTACCCTTCTTTCGGGCGGCTATTCTTCTGAATTTCTGCAAGTCCATAAAGTCTGTAAATATAGTCGTGTTTATACGGTTTGCATAGCCTTTTTTGCCATCGTCCGGGTAGCTAATATGAGAATATTTAAATTGGAATGAAAAGTGCTAAATATCTTTACCTATGCATTCTGCAACTGATGTTGTCAGATTCAGAAACCTGAGTTTAAGATCGTTAGCGGCAGCAATAAGAAATGAGCAGAAGAGGGATCGCGGTTGTTTTGATAAGTAGCGTGCTACTTATTTTCAGTTCTGTTCTACAGGCACAGACTGTTGACACTGTCCAATTTAAACTGGACTCATTGGTCATTGTAACCGATAGTTTGCGCACAGCAAGTGATACAGTCACTCAAAGCGTTGACACTGCAAACCAAGACACGGTCCTGGTTCAGGAGCAAGCAGTGAGGGTCCAGAACACAGGTTATGAAATATCAGGTGTTATTAAAGATAAAAATACCGGTGAAGGGGTGCCCTTTGCAACGGTGTTCTTTCCCGGGACACCGACTGGAACTGCTGCCGACCTCGATGGTAACTTTTCCCTGAGAATACCAGACCTTCCGAAGGACACATTGAGAGTGCAGGCGGTAGGGTATGGCGTCGGGAACAGAAGACTCGACCGGGCAAAGAACAAGTATTCGTTTGTGATTGAACTGGAGCGAGTGGATAACACACTGGAGGAGTTCGTATTTCATGCGGGTGAAGACCCGGCGGTTGTATTGCTGAAGCACATCATAGCACGCAAGCCCCATAACAATCCTGACAGAACGCAGAACTATAAGTACGAGGTATATAATAAACTGGAGGTTGATCTTCAAAGGCTATCCAAGGAGCAGTTTGAGAAGCTGCCAGTTCCTTATATGAAGAAGTTCAGCTTTATCTTTGATAACCTCGACTCTACATCGGAAGAAAAGCCTTTCCTGCCCTTTTACTTTACCGAGACCCTTTCTGACTATTATTTCCAGAGGTCGCCAAAGAAGATGCGGGAATTTATCAGGGCCTCCCAGGTGAAGGGCATAAAGAATGAATCCATTACAAAATTTATGGGCAGCATGTACCAGAACATTAATGCCTATGATAATTTCATTCCTGTGTTTGATAAGGAGTTTGTGAGCCCTATAAGTAACCAGGGGCTGTTTTATTACAAGTACAAGATCAAGGATACCCAGGAGGCATATGGGCGCAAAATAATCCTCGTCCAGTTCATCCCCCGCCGAAATGGAGAGAACTGTTTTTACGGAGACTTCTGGGTAGTTGACTCTGTGTATGCGTTACAGCGTATCAGCATGGAAATACCAAAGGATGCGAATATTAACTGGGTGAGCAGGGTGAGTGTTTACCAGGAATATGCGCCTGTTTCTGATTCGATCTGGTTTGGTATCAAGGATAAATTCATAGCTGACTTTGCTGCTCCGTATGGGGCGAAATTGCCCGGGTTCATTGGACGGAAGACAACTTCATACCAGGATATAGTGATTAATGACCCCTCAGTTTTACAGGTATTGGATAATCCTGAGTATAAAGAGGACGTTATTGTTGCAGACACAGCACGTCATGCAGATGAGGATTTCTGGAATAGTGTGCGACATGATACGCTCACCAGGAACGAACGCGCTATTTATAGCATGATAGATACCCTTGAAAGTATGCCCTTCTTTACGCGATATAAGAACCTTATCAAGTTTGTTGCTACGGGTCTAAAGGAATTCGGGCCAATAGAGATAGGCCCCTATTGGAACGTTTATAGCACGAACCCAATAGAGGGTACAAGATGGAGATTCTCCATGGGCACGACACCTAAGCTCTTTAAGGATATATATCTGAATGGATATGTGGCTTATGGCACGAAGGACCAGGATTTCAAATATAAAGCGACAGGGCTCTGGCTGCTGGATAGAAAACCGCGGATGTACTTGTACGGTTCTTATGTTCACGACATTGACCGGAGTACCAGTTACTACGATCAGGTAAGTAATGACAACCTGTTTAGCAACATCTTCAGGAAGAGTAACATTCCATGGAAGCTATCCTTTGTAGATGAAGCGAGACTGGAGTGGTACAAGGAATACTACGGTGGATTTAGTCATATGATTACACTGCTTAACAGTGATTTTGAA
>CAMPJV010000206.1 GCA_946886975.1 uncultured Taibaiella sp.
GTTTATAACGTGGTATCTCCCGGCGCTTGAAAGCTCTCACGCCAAAAAAGATTGTAACACTGCTTAAAATCATAACGACAGTAGAAACCCAGAAGACCAGGGGCAGGTCGAACGTCCTCCAGTTGCCACCCGCCTGCTTCACCACGTAAGCGCTGGTGAGCCCGGCAAACATCATAGCAATGCTTCCCATCGCCAACCACATCGCAAACTTGTGCGGATGTATCTTGTTCCTCTGATCCGTGGTCATTACTCCTTCCATATTCTCGACTTACAACTTATCAAACAACAATGCCAGTAAAATCACAGGCAAATATATAAATGAGCTGAACATCACTTGCTTGGCGGTCCGGTGATCATTCTTAATAAAAAACATAAAGCAAGCAGCGAAGTACAGAGCACCTGCAAGAATGCATATCCACATGCCTACACTACCGCTAAGTCCGATTGCTTTGGGCACAATGGACATAGGCACAAGCACTATGCTGTAGAACATACATTGGAGTCCGGTAAACGGTGTCTTGCCTTTTTTTGAGGGCAGCATCCTGATACCCGCTTTGGCGTAGTCCTCAAATCCAACCCATGCGATAGCCCAGAAATGGGGAAATTGCCAGAAGAACTGGAACAGGAACAACATCCACCCCCCTACACCAAAGCTTCCTGTAGCCGCCACCCACCCAATAAGAGGCGGGAGCGCACCGGGGATTGCTCCTATAAGCACTGCAATTGGATGAATCTTTTTCATTGGGGTGTAGGCAAAGCCGTACAACAGCAGTGATAGAAAACTCAACGCACCGGCCAGTGGATTAAAGAAATAGCCTAATAACCAGGCGCCGGATAGCCCGGCGACGGCAGCGAAGGCAGAAGCCTCAGCTATATTCATCCTCCCGTCAGGCATTGGCCGCAGCCTCGTGCGTTTCATGAAACGGTCGCTGTCTCGCTCAATGATCTGATTGATTGTATTCGCACCACCGGTGACTAGCATGCCTCCAGTGAAAAGGATAATGACTTCTTTCCATGCGAAATGAATACCAGGTGCCAGCAGGTAACCTACCACGCTGGAAAACACTACCATAAAACTCAGGTTTGGCTTCATAAGCTGCCCGTAATCACGCAAGCGCGCAAGCATCAGCATATGCCATTTTGCCTTTATCGGTTGTTCCCGCAACATTATTGATTAGTGAGGATTGATTAGAGTCCGGCAAAGGTAATAAACAACGGGCTTTTTGTCTCAACTTTTCTGCCAGCCGGCCCTGCAGGAAGACCTCTAAGGCGAATTGTTTTTATATTAGCCGACTGTTAGCCTAAATTGCACCAATGAAGCCTCCGTTTTACTTGTTGGCCCTTTCCTTTCTCTGCATAGTCTCTTGCAAGAGAAATGACGGAAATGCGCCTGACAGGTTGCCGGAGAGCCGGCAGTTCGTATCCAGGGAGGTCATATTCGACAATCCGCTAAGGGTATTTACCAAAGATGGGGAAATTACCAACCAGGGTGTCATCAACTCATTCTATTATCGGTTTCCGTCGCATTTTCCCGCCAATGAGTATCCATATATTGACAGTTTAATCTCTGAAGACGCTGAAACAGTGCTGCTGGACATCGCCAACATTTCCAAAGCTCCGTTCCATGCCTTGGTTGTGGACCAGGTGCTTACCTTGACAAAAAAGGACACGATCAGGACAGGCAATGCCAATTTCCGGACGAGGATGCTTCAGGATCTGCTGAATGCTAGCCTGGCAAGAACAACTTTCTTCGCCCTGGATACCATGAGTGGCGACACGATAGGTAAGACACTGCCACAAATAAAGGGCACTTATATTGATGACAAGATCACTCTTCCTTTCTCACACGTATTCTACTATTGCGAAGACGATGGAGGCCAGCCACACTTCTTTACAGAGTATGCTCTTCTTCAGTCTACCCCCGCGCCTCAAATCCTCTATCCCAAAGACACCTTGGTAATACTTCAGGGAAGGCTGATCTATTACTAAGGCAATTGTAATAATCTTCCATTGAACCTGGCCTCATATATTCCTTTTATCTTTAGGAATGAGCTTTTTCAGCAACCAACCCAAAGAACCGAAATCATTCATCATTAAGGGGAAGCCTCTTGTTTGCGGTCATTGCAGGAATGAAACCTTTTATGAAAAGACTGCCCTGATCCGTTTTGGCCTTTCCATTATGAATAATACAGCAGCCTGCTTCATCTGCTCCCAATGCTCCCACGTGATGTGGTTCCGGGAATATAAGCCGGGTTGACCAGGTGCTGACGGTCGGTCACGACCACATCCTCTGTACCTGTAATCGTCGCTCCGTTCAAATCATATCTAAGATTCCTAAAGGTGGTTATCGTCGCCTCTTCCCCACCCGCCGGGAAGCATTTGCTGCACCCGATCTTTTCATCATAGCACTCATAGCTGATATTGCTGATAGTGTCCCATTGCGGACCAGCCCGGATAACGTAATACTCGCTTGCAGGATAAGGGAGGTTAATGGGACTGACGTCAGAGTAAGGGAAGTTTACCGAATCTATGAGCACCCCTGTGCGAAGGTCAAAGGTGTAAAGGCATTTGTCGGCAGATAGCGCTTCCGGCAGTCCAACAATCTTGATGTTCAACTGGGGGAAGTTGATATCCTTACGGTGTACTTTGGTGCAGCAGGAAGCCAGCAGGAAAACGGAGAGTAAGGCAATGAGGGTCTTCATAAACAGATAGGTTCAGGTCTTTATTACATAGACGAGTTTTCAGGTAAAAACATTGGGTGAACGACAGGTTTTTTTTAGTAAAAGTCTGAACCTGAAGGCTTGGCGACAATGAACTACTATATTTGCCGCATGCAAAAGATCCTGGTAGCCAATCGAGGGGAAATAGCGGTACGCGTCATGCGCACCGCCAAAGAAATGGGTATTAAGACAGTGGCCGTCTTTTCTGAAGCCGACCGTAACATGCCATTCGTGCGCTATGCGGACGAGGCGGTATGCATAGGCCCTGCCCCGTCTTCACAGAGCTACCTGCGAGCGGATAAGATCATCCAGGTGGCCAAGCAAACAGGCGCTGACGCCATCCACCCTGGCTATGGCTTTCTTAGTGAGAATGCCTCATTCTCCAAAGCGTGTGCTGACGCTGGCCTTATATTCATCGGCCCTTCGGAGTACAGCATCAACACAATGGGCAGCAAGATCGCAGCCAAACAAGCCGCTAAAAAGTTCAATGTGCCAATGGTTCCCGGCACGGAAGACCCCATTGAATCTGTCAAAGAGGCAAAGGAAATTGCAGGCAGAATTGGTTACCCGGTGCTCATAAAGGCTTCTGCCGGAGGTGGTGGGAAAGGGATGCGTGTGGTCGAGAGCGAGGCTGTGCTCGAAGAGCAGATGGGTACGGCTAAGAGCGAGGCCATGAGCGCCTTTGGTGATGACGCGGTGTTTATTGAGAAATATGTGGGCTCCCCAAAGCATATAGAGATACAGCTCATGGGAGATAAGTTTGGCAACTATGTCTACCTCTTCGAAAGGGAGTGCTCCATTCAGCGGAGACATCAGAAGCTGGTTGAAGAAGCGCCATCAAGCTGCCTTACTCCGGATATTCGCAAGGCTATGGGCGAAAGCGCAGTGGCCGTAGCTAAGAGTTGCCAGTATTACGGCGCCGGCACGGTGGAGTTCCTGGTAGATGAGGAGCTTAACTTTTACTTCCTGGAAATGAACACTCGTCTCCAGGTGGAGCATTGTGTCACGGAGATGATTACGGGCATTGACCTGGTTAAGGAGCAGATAAATGTAGCAAGAGGTGAGAAGCTTTCCTTCTCGCAGGAGGACATTGAAATAAACGGCCACTCTATTGAGCTAAGGGTATGCGCCGAAGACCCGCACAACAATTTTCTCCCAGACACGGGTAAGCTGGTGATGTACCAGCCACCAAAGGGTCCTGGGGTGCGGGTGGATGATGGTTATGAGCAGGGGCAGGATATCCCGATCTTCTATGATCCCCTCATCGCTAAACTGGTGGTCCATGCCCCCACCAGGGATGAGGCCATTGAACGGCTCTGCAGGGCCATAGATGAATACCATATTCAGGGCATACAGACCACTTTGCCTTTTGGCAAATGGGCTGTGCAGACGGAGCCATTCCGTTCGGGCAATTTCGACACTAAGTTTATTGAAAAGTACTTCAAGCCTGAATATCTGTTGGAGGAAGATAAGGATGCCACTGAACTGGCCTCACTACTTTCCGTCCACCTATGGGAGAAGGGTAAAGCGGAAAAGCACTCGCTGACCGTAGCCGGTGGCAATGGAAATCTCAGCGGATGGAAAGCCCGCCGCAGGTAATGCTGACTTGACCGGTGCAAAACTGAAAAGCATAAAAAAGACCGGTAGAAACCGGCCTACTAAATCTAGAATTGATTACCCGCAATAGAAGACGGTGCCCCTTTTCTTTTGGTTAGTAAGGAAGATGTATTTTTTTCATTACAATTCGTTGAGAACTACACCCTTAGTCACCCAAACCATGAAAGTCGTCGCCCCCCGGACACACATAACGATAAACAGCAAAGCACCTGCAATATCATAGACTTTACCTAGGCTTTACCCAGGCTTTACCTAGGGATTACCTAGGCTTTACATAGGGACTGCCCCGCCACTACACCGGTGTAACCCAGACTTACCACATTAGCCCGCTCCCTTTCAGCAGGGAAAGATTCCCTGGTTATTATACCGCTTCACATACGAAACTCAAGACCGCAAATCCCTCACTTCCAATCCTTTACAACCACACCTCAATGCTTTTAACAGAACTCACATCCCGCTGGTAAGGTATTTGAACATATTGACTGGATATAAATTGAAGAGCTATGAAAAAGGGTATAGTTTCATTGTTTATCATGGGTGCCCTGCTCCTCTCCAGCTTTGGAGTGGACGCACAGGGACGTGGCAAGAAAAAAGGACATTATAAACACAAGCACAATAAAACACGCTATTACGAGGGCAGGTACTATGACGGCCACAGGCATCCGAGGCCCGTTATCATAGCACCGCCTCCCGCACCACCACATCCAAGACATTTACCACGGCCGCCACTGCCACCTCACCCCGGGCATTTGCCACCGCCTCCTCCACCTCCACCACACCCATTCAGATAACGGTGGTGTAAGCAAGAGGAATAATATTGAAATCAGCTAGTCGAAGTCCGGGACACTCCCGGACTTCACTA
>CAMPJV010000207.1 GCA_946886975.1 uncultured Taibaiella sp.
CTCTATAAGGTCTCTATAAGGCCCCCCCTCCCCCTGGGGCGGAAAAGCCAGAAAAGGCCTGTCGCTGACAGGCCTTTTCTCTTCTAATGACATTGTTAAGGTTATTATTTCTTCTTCGGTTGCTTCATTCTGTCAGCCTGTGCCTTTTGCATCTCCTCCAGCTTCTGCTGCCATTTAGATTGGCTCGGTGGCTTGGTCTTGTTCTCCTGTATCTGCGCATGGATCTTCGCCTCGTTTATTATGTACTTCTGTATAATAAACTGCTGCGCTATACTTATCATGTTCGAGAAGAAGTAGTAAAAAGTAAGGGCTGCTGCCATCTTGTTAAACACGCCTATCAGCAGGAATGGAAAGATATAAGGCATCCATTTCAGCATAGGGTTATTAGGGTCCTGGGCGGTCATGTTCCTGTTATACAACGCCAGGAATAAGCTCGACGCCGTCATAAGCAATGTGAATAAGCTCACATGCGAGCCGTAGAATGGTATCTCAAATGGCAGGTTCGCAACACTGTCATAGGTAGAAAGGTCGTTTGCCCAAAGGAATGACTCCTGCCGCAGCTCTATCGACGAGGGGAAGAAGTAATACATCGCAAACAGTATCGGCAGCTGGAACAATGTAGGCAGGCACCCCCCCAACGGGTTCACGCCCGCGCTGCGAAACAGTTTCATCTGCTCCATACCAAACTTCTGCTGATCCTCCGAGTACTTGGCTCTCAGTTCATCTATCTCCGGCTTCAGCACTCTCATCTTTGCCGCCGAGAGATAACTCTTGTACGTAAAGAAAGATAGTATCAGCCTAATGATGATCGTCATGAGCATGATGATCACACCAAAGTTGCCAATGAAGCTGCTGAGCACATTGAAGATCGGTATGATCAGCCACTTGTTGATGTATTTCACGAATGCCATGATACCATACCCCAGAGGCACCATGTCGTCCAGTTCCATCTTGTACGACCGTAGCGTGCTGTAATGGTTTGGCCCTATATACCAGCTCAAGTCCACGGACTGATCCGTCCCTGCCTTAGCGGGTAAGCTGAAAACCGTCTTGTTCTTCGCTACATATTTATCATCCAGCTTATTGGTCGTGCTGATCTCTGCTTTCGAAAAACCCTCCTTAGCTATAAGCGCAGTGCTGAAGAAGTGCATCCTGAATCCTACCCAGTGTGTCTTCTTGTCCAGCGTTTCCTTGTTCTCTTCTGTTATGGTAAAGTAGTCTTTGTCTTCATCCATAAAGCGGTAATACACCTGGCTGTTGGTCCGCTCATTAGATAGGTCGTGCTCAGTGTGTAGCGACTGTGTCTCCCAGTTCAGCGCCATGGTGTTCGCCGCCATCCCCACGGTGCGAATGTTCACCTGCATCATATATTCGTCTGCAGGTAGCGTATAGGTAATGATCACAGCCTTCCCCTCTCCCAGGTCCGACTGGAACGATAGGGCTTTATCACCACTCGGCAAGGTTTGCTGCGTTGGGGTAAAATAAAGGTCGGACGTGGCAACGCTCCCATTGTTTATAGGTAGTACCAGGCCCAGCCTGTTCTCTTTACCGTTGAAAAGATAGAGAGGCTTCTTATCGTATGTTTTGTAGCCTTTTATTAATGCGCTCTGTGGGTACGCCCCCTTGGTGGAAAACTGAAGAACCAGTTTGTTGTTCTCCAGAACGATATTCTGCTCCTGTCCCTTATAGGCCGGAGGCAGGGACCTCCTCAAAGAGTCATTGAGTGAATCCGTCGCAGGAGAGGCCGCGTTCGTTACCAGCTTGCTGCTATCGATCTTAGGAACAGGATGTATCTTTGCATTAGCTATCGAATCTGCTCTTTTCTGCGCTTGAAATTGTTCCTGTGTATGGTTGTTATATACTATGTACCCGATTAAAAGAACAGCTAAAAGAGAGAACCCAATGACTTGATTACGATCCATGAAAGGCGAAAATGAGTTTGCAAAGGTATAGAAATTTGGTACAGGGCAGTTATAAAATAGATTATCCATATTAATATGGCTTAATGTAAGCCGCACCCCTCGCAGTTGTACAGGCAATTAGTTACTTTTGATTGCCTCAGCCCCTCACTTATCATTTACCTCTAAAACACCACCTCATGTTTTCAAAGAACAAGAATAAGGGCACTCATACGTCTACCATAGCAGATAGGGTAAGCATAGTAGCCGCAGGAATGCAGATCCATGGGGATATTGAAGCAGAGGGGGATATACGTATTGATGGTAAAGTGCACGGGAATATCTTCTGCAAGTCTAAAGTAGTAGTCATTTCGTCCGGAACAGTAGACGGTGACATTGAGGCCGTAAACGTAGACGTGCATGGCACAGTAAATGGCAACGTCACCGCACTAGATCTGCTATCCCTGAAGGCAAAAAGTAACATCACCGGCAACCTGATAACCGAAAAGCTACAGATTGAGCCAAATGCCACATTCAATGGCCAATGTACCATGTCGTTTCAGCCCAAGCCTACTGGTGTAAATGAAATTGGTGTCCTTTTTCAGGAAAACTAGCTGCTGAAGTAAGCCAGTTCTTCGTTTAGGTTCAGGTAGGGGTACTGCTTCATCAGGGAATCCGCTTTAGCCCTGTAGCTTTCCAGAAACTTCCTGTGGGCCTCCGTCTCAGGAAAGCGAGACCGATGACCACGTGCAGTAGCAAGCTCCTTTACTTCCGCCATTACCTTTCTGTCGCCCTGGGCAATACAAGCTTGTACAAATTGTTCCCATACGTACTGGGTGGCCAGGTAATTCGGATGAACGAAGTCGATATCATAGAACCTGTAATCTCTTAGTATATCGATCACCAGTTCATATGACGGAAAATAATGGGCCTGCTCCATCTGCTCGCACAGCACATGTACGGCTTCTATCAATCTGGCTTTACTTCTGTTATTCTCTACCACGCCATCTTTTATATGTCTTACAGGGCTTACTGTAAACAGAAACTTCGCTTCCAGATTCATGGATAAGATATTCTTCAACGCGTTGGAGAGGACTTCCACTATGTCTTCAATCGGGAGCAGCTTTCTTTCAAACCATTGGGCCGGCGCACGGTGGTTGTTTGCTACCGGCCTGCCATTCTCTTTAAGGTAGTACTGGAATGCGGAACCAAGGGTGATGATCACCCAATCTGTTTCCTTTATCCAATTAGAGGCCTCCTTTTGTGAACTGTTGATTCGCTCCAGCGCTTTTTGCTTGTCAATGTCTGAAAACCGCGTGTGATGGTCCCAGCTGTTCCAGAGCTCATTCAGATAAAAGAGTTCCGACTCACTATAGAGTCTTCCCTCGGCGTAGGCATTCAGGCTTTTGGCAACGCTTAATGGATTAAATAAAATGCCATTCGGATTCGCCAGCGTCCTGAACTTATGCTGCGCCAGTCTGTCGGATATATGCTCTGTAAAGCAGGACCCGGTCAGAAGCAACTTGTCCTTATAAGTAATCGGCTGATCTAAAGGCTGTATGTCTAGTTTGAGCTGTAGCTGCATATGCTTGGTTGGCCGTTACGTCTTGCGATATCTAATTCCTTTATACGTTCTTCTTGACTAATTGGCGAGGCTATATGCCGATATGGCATTATATTTATTCTGGATTAGAAATTGTTTTACTCAACTTTGAAATCCTGATTCCAAAACTACGATTTATGAGGTAGCCTTGTTTTGGTAAGCTCATTTATCAACTAAATCAATAAAAAGCACTCAGATGAATCCAAACGAATTTCAGAAGTATGCTGTGAAGCACCACGGCATCAGCAGTTTGACTCTTCATAACTACTCGTCTTCTATGATGAAGACGCCTATGGGCCTCACTCCATATATCATAGAGGAGCGCCCAATGAATGTAGCGCAGATGGACGTGTTCTCCCGCCTTATGATGGACCGGATCATTTTTATGGGAGAGGCGATCAATGACCAGGTAGCTAATATAGTAACAGCACAGCTGCTCTTCCTGGAAAGCACCGACCGCAATCGTGACGTACAGATGTACATCAATAGCCCTGGCGGCAGTGTCTATGCAGGTCTTGGCATCTATGACACTATGCAGATAATCAACCCAGAGGTGTCTACTATATGCACAGGTATTGCGGCGTCTATGGCTGCGGTGCTCATGTGTGCAGGCACAAAAGGCAAGCGCACGGCGCTAAAGCATAGCAGGGTCATGATACATCAGCCTCTTGGAGGTGCAGAAGGACAGGCGAGCGATATTGAGATCACGGCGCGCGAAATAGGTAAGCTGAAGAAAGAACTCTATGAAATAATCGCTTACCATTCAGGCCAGAAGTTCAATAAAGTAGAAAAGGACAGTGATCGTGACTATTGGATGACTGCGCAGGAAGCGAAGGACTATGGCATGGTGGACGAAGTATTAGAGCGTAACCCGAAAAAAGTAATCGACAACACTCCAAATCCAGATAAGGAGAAATAGATATTATCGCCTCAAAGAAAAAGACCAGCTAAGCTGGTCTTTTTTTATTGTTCAGTATTACTTGTTTCAGTGTTCAGCACCCATTTCTTCTCATTTAGATGGGCTACGGTAATGGGGATGTTATACTTGTTGCTTAGGTATGCTGCGGTCTGCTCCGCGGCGTATACAGAGCGGTGCTGGCCACCGGTGCAGCCGAAGGAAATGCTCAAATGGTCGAAGCCTCTTTCAAGGTAATCTTCTGTACTTATTGATACGAGGCCGAACACATGCTGCAGGAAATCCGGCATCCTTGTTTCAAACTCAAGGAACTGACGTACCGGCTCGTCATGACCCGTCAGGTGCTTGTATGTTGGATACCTTCCAGGGTTTAATATTCCCCGGCAGTCAAATACATAGCCCCCGCCGTGAGAGCTTTTATCTTTAGGTATGCCGTTCTTATAGGAAAAACTGCATACCGATATCTCCAGCTTTGAATCCTCGCCCCGAAGCGGCTGAGTATACCTGGCCTGCATTTCCGGAGAGCTGAGCTTCTCGAGCAGGGACCGTAGCTCAGGAAAGGCTGGAGTCTGGGGATTAGTTGAAAGGAATATGTCTAGGTTCTTCAATGCCGGACCGATGCTGCTCAGAAAGTGGGACTTGTTTTGGAGCAAGCCTCTGAAGCCATAGGCACCTAATACCTGCAGCAGTCTGAGTAGGACAAATTGTGCATAGCCTCTCCGGAAATGTATCTCATCCATCCTTGCGATAGGCAGGTTGTTGA
>CAMPJV010000208.1 GCA_946886975.1 uncultured Taibaiella sp.
GGCGGGCGATAAAGTCTAGCGCATCGCTACCCATAAAAGCGTTATATATACTGTTCCTAAGACGCCTTAATCAATATCCATTTCACATTCTCTCTGTTTTTGGGTAATTTCGCACGTCTTTTAATAACATTCAAACCACCCGGCAATGGCATTTGATCTTGATCTTATCCAGAAGGTCTACCAGGAACTACCAAAGAAAGTTGATGAATCAAGGAAATTAGTGGGGCGTCCTCTTACACAGGCTGAGAAAATATTGTATGCACATACTTATGAGTCGGCGGGTAAGGCTTACGAGCGGGGACGCGACTACGTAAACTTTGCACCGGACAGGGTGGCGATGCAGGACGCTACAGCCCAGATGGCTTTGTTACAGTTTATGACCTGCGGACGGGACAGGGTAGCCGTGCCAAGCTCCGTTCACTGCGATCACCTTATCCAGGCGAAAGTAGGTGCTGTGGAAGACCTTGCAACAGCAAATGAAGTGAACAAGGAAGTGTATGATTTCCTTGCCTCTATATCAAATAAATACGGGATAGGATTCTGGAAGCCAGGTGCAGGTATCATCCACCAGGTGGTGCTTGAGAACTACGCTTTCCCAGGTGGTATGATGATCGGCACAGACAGCCATACACCTAATGCGGGCGGACTTGGAATGATCGCTATCGGAGTAGGCGGTGCTGATGCAGTGGATGTGATGGCTGGTTTGCCATGGGAGCTTAAGATGCCTAAACTGATAGGCGTGAAGCTTACAGGCCGTATGAATGGATGGACATCTGCAAAGGATGTGATCCTGAAAGTAGCTGGTATCCTGACAGTTAAGGGCGGTACCGGTGCTATCGTGGAATACTTTGGGCCGGGTGCCGAAAGCCTTAGCTGTACTGGTAAGGCGACTATCTGTAACATGGGAGCAGAAATAGGCGCTACCTGTTCACTGTTTGCCTACGATGATAAGATGAGCGAATACCTGAAAGGAACGAACAGAGCAGATATCGCTTCGCTGGCAGACAAGGTGAGAGATTACCTGAGGTCCGACTTTGAAGTTTATGACAATCCGGAGATATTCTACGACCAGGTAATAGAGATCAACCTCGATGCGTTGGAGCCACATATAAACGGTCCTTTCACACCGGACCTTGCTACACCTGTCAGCCAAATGGCCGAAGCTGTAAAGCAGCACGGGTGGCCTGATGACGTAGAAGTGGCATTGATAGGCTCCTGCACGAACTCGTCATATGAGGACATCTCAAGATCAGTATCTATTGCTAAGGATGCCCTGGCCAAAGGACTTAAGACAAAAAGTGAATACACCATTACGCCAGGCTCTGAGATGGTGCGCTACACCATAGAAAGAGACGGGTTCCTGGATACATTTGACAAGATGGGCGGTATCGTACTTGCTAATGCATGCGGACCGTGCATCGGACAGTGGGCCCGACATATAGATGATCCAAACCGCAAGAATACGATCATCACTTCCTTCAACAGGAACTTCGCCAAAAGAAATGATGGCCTTGCCTCAACGCATGCATTTGTGGCATCACCAGAACTTGTTACTGCAATAGCGATAGCGGGTAAGCTCAGCTTCAATCCGCTTACAGATAAATTGAAGAACGATAAGGGTGAAGAGGTAATGCTGGATGAACCTACAGGATATGAATTGCCACCGGCTGGATTCTCTGTAAAGGACGCAGGCTATACAGCCCCTGCGGTGGATGGTTCAAAAGTATCGGTGTTAGTAGATCCGAAAAGTGATCGTCTTCAGCTATTGGAACCATTCTCTGCATGGGAAGGCACCGACCTCAAGAATATGAAGCTGCTCATCAAAGCTTTCGGCAAGTGTACTACCGACCATATCTCTATGGCAGGCCCATGGCTGAAATATCGCGGGCACCTGGACAATATATCCAACAACATGCTTATTGGCGCCATTAATGCCTATAGCATGGATACAAATAAAGTAAAGAACCAGCTGACTGGCGAGTTTGGCGAAGTGCCCCAGGTGGCGCGCGCATACAAGGCTCACGGGATAGGCAGTGTGGTGGTGGGTGATGAGAATTACGGAGAAGGCAGCTCACGCGAACATGCGGCCATGGAGCCGCGTCACCTGGGGGTTCGTGCCATCGTAGTGAAAAGCTTTGCGCGTATCCATGAGACTAACCTTAAGAAGCAGGGAATGCTTGCTTTCACTTTCGCGGTAAAGGAAGACTACGACAAAGTGCAGGAAGATGACTCCATTGACATTATCGGACTTGCATCATTCGCGCCGGGAGAGCCTGTGACAATGGTACTAACCCACAAAGACGGTACAAACGATGAAATTCTGCTAAACCACACCTACAATGCGCAGCAGATAGAGTGGTTCAGAGCCGGTGGAGCACTCAATGTAATACGGCAGGAGTTCAGCGAGAGAGCTGAGGCGCTTGCATAAAGAGTTCGATGACGATGTGACGGTCAGCCCTGAAGGCTGACCGTTATTTTTTTTGGCCCAGAATTATTAACTTAAACTCAGGCAGAAAAGCATTAATTTACAGCATCCACTATGTACTACCATTTACTACAGCTAAAGAACTTTATTGAGTGGAAAGCCTTCGGGGTTTGCACGGCCATAGGCGAGCGAATAGGCGTTGCGACGAGCAGCATCCGTCTCTGGTTTATCTATATCTCCTTTCTGACACTTGGCTCTCCTATTATCATCTATATGATCCTTGCATTCTGGATGAACATCAAGCGCTACATCTGGATGAGCAGGAGAAACCCGCTAAGGTGGCTGTAATGAAAAGTGTTATCTTATGGGCACAGAGGCGAGTAGCTTCTTATCTTCTGCATCATAAAAGTTCACCTTCGTTACACTGAAATATTTAGGAATTGTGGCGACTACAATAGGATAGGCCGTATAGGTGAGTTCAAACTGGTTCTTGTCAATGGCGCAATAAACCTCTATATCCTTTCCTGCTTTAGCAGCATTGGGGTAGAACCCTATTTGTGAATACTTTTTCGAGGCGGGCAGCGCCATGACGACCACATTGTCGTAATCAAAGTTAGGCGTATCAGGCTTATTTATCTGGCCAAACCAGGAGATGAACTTTTTGCGGTCCCTGATGACAAAGAAATTAAGTCCCTTCTTCAGCGGCACCTTACTATCGAGGAAAAACCCTTCCAGCGGCTTGATCTTAAACCATTGTGGCTGCGCCTTTGCAGACGCAACACAGAACACCAGGAATAAGGTAGTAAGGATTTTATACACCGTAGAAGTTTAAAGTTTAACTAAAATACAGAGATTCCCTGACAGAAATCATCTTTACCACACATGCATATTATTTACCTTTGCATCCTTTAATAGCTTATTAATCAACAGCTATGGCCGTTTGCTTAAATGCATCCAGAGCCGCTGTCAAAGAACTGAATATGCCTGTTTTACACAACCGAATCTCCAACGAAGAACTTAAGAGACGAATGCTCGAGGAGAAGGAGCCTCGAAAGACAGTTTCGTTTTACAAGTACTTCCATATTGAGCACCCTCAGGAGTTCCGGGATGAACTGTATAAGCAGTTTGCACAACTAAAAGTCTTTGGCCGGATATATATAGCGAATGAGGGAATCAATGCCCAGATAAGCGTCCCTGAAAATAATTACGAGCCCTTCAGAGACACGCTCTACTCTTCGGATCCGGCCCTGAACGGAATACGGCTGAACATAGCGGTGGACGATGACGGAAAATCATTCTGGGTGCTGCGCATGAAGGTCAGGCCCAAAATTGTAGCGGATGGGATAGATGACCCTTCATTTGATTTGTCTCAAACCGGCAGGTACCTGAAGGCTGAGGAATTCAACGAACTGGCATCAAAGCCCGGCACCATCATAGTGGATATGCGGAACCACTATGAATACGAAGTCGGACATTTTGAGCATGCCATTGAGGTGCCATCGGACACGTTTCGTGACCAGCTACCAATGGCCGTGGACATGCTAAAAGATAAAAAAGATCAGGACATCATCATGTACTGCACAGGTGGCATACGCTGTGAAAAAGCAAGTGCATACCTGAAGCACAACGGCTTTAAAAGCGTGTTCCATGTAGAGGGTGGAATCATAGAATATACAAGAAAGGCAAAGGAACAAGGATTACCTATCAAGTTCAAGGGGAAGAACTTTGTATTTGACGAGCGGCTTGGTGAAAGAATCACCGATGATGTGATCGCCCAGTGCCATCAGTGCGGCAAGCCGTGCGACGATCATACAAATTGCGCCAATGACGGGTGTCATTTACTTTTTATCCAGTGTGCGGAATGTGCTGCCAGGTACGAGGGGTGTTGCAGTGAAGACTGTGCTGAGGAAAAGAACCTTCCTGCGGACAAGCAGAAGGAGCTCCGGGCGGGACGGACTAATGACGCAATGATCTTCAACAAGTCGAGGCTGCATCCATTAAGGAAACACAGGGGTGAATGGAATATCGTTAGAAAGGACTAGCAAGGGATTATATCACTGGCCCCAACCCCTTCATTCCGTCAATGCTTTCTTTGTTCTTTTCTGCCCGGTAGGATTTCAGTCCCTCCTCCCCTTTTTTAATGCATACCTTATCGAGGACATCCCGCTCTTTCTGAAACTCATACAATGGAATTGAGTAACCACATGAATCGGCTATCCTTGTAACATTGATCGAAATATAGGCCCTCATACCTATCCTTGGAGGGAATAAAGTAGTCATTGACTCAAACTCAGGATGACCTGGTTCTATCACGTCGCCGTTGCCGTGGAGCCTTATGATCTTAGGCGTGCCCTGGAAAGCACAAAGCATTATTACGACTCTTCCATTCTCCTTCAGGTGTGCTATTGTCTCGATCCCACTCCCTGTCAAGTCCTGGTAAACTACCTTATGAGGGCCTATCACCCTGAACGAATCTAAGCCCTTTGGCGAGCAATTAATATGACCCACTTGAGAGAGAGGCGCTGTAGCAACGAAAAATATCTTCTGGTCTTCTATCCATTCCTTAAGACCCGTTGTTATCTCGGGGTATTGCTTTCCCATGGAATAAAAATACCGAAAGCCTATGTATTGATGCTCTATGAGTTCATTATATCTCCTGGCAGTAAAACAGTAAACATGCTCTCCGGCAAGGGCTCTGTAAGCTAACCAAAAAAATAAAGAACTCTCTCTAACAGGCTTGCTT
>CAMPJV010000209.1 GCA_946886975.1 uncultured Taibaiella sp.
TTTTCAACATGGCAGAAAAAAAAGCAGAAGATTTTTTTTTAGTCGTTGAAATTCTTTTTAATATTGTGTTAGGATTGTACTTACTAACCCATCCTTATAAAAGTCCGGCAGATAAAAACTGACCGGGCTTTTTCTTTTTTAGTCTGTAACCTTTGCCAACAGCAGCTTTCAGCAAACACAGTTTTTTATGTTTCGCTATTACATCTTTTACAAACCTTTCCAGGTACTTTCTCAGTTTTCCAGGGAAGGAGATAAAAGAACATTGTCGGACTACTTTTCTTCTCTTTCTAAAGATATTTATCCGGTCGGGAGATTGGATTATGACAGTGAGGGTTTATTGCTGTTGACAAATGATAAGGGACTAAATCATCAATTGCTCGATCCGAAGTATAAACACGAGAGGACGTATTGGGTGCAGGTGGAAGGAGAGATAACAGAAGAAGCGATAATGAATCTTAGTAAAGGTGTCCATATAAGTGTGGATGGGAAGAAACATTTTACAGCCCCGGCAGAGGTGAAGGTTTTTGTAGGTGCACCTGAAGTGCCGGATAGAAATCCGCCGATAAGATTCAGAAAGAGTATTCCGACGACCTGGATTTCTTTAACACTAACAGAGGGGAAAAACAGGCAGGTAAGAAAGATGACTGCAGCGGTGGGATATCCCACTTTAAGATTGATCAGGTTTAGAATCGGGAGAATAAACATCGGGGGAATTGAGCCGGGGTCTTTTAGGGAGTTACGTCCTGAAGAGAAAGACCTTTTACTTCAGAAATGACGAACGAGCGATTGGTATCTCTCTACCATCAGCCATAAGGAGGCTTTCTGAGTGACTACAAACCGGAACCTGGTTCTAAGTATCTTAAATTAGCTTTAAAATCTTAAGAAATCGGGATGAGCCACGCTGATAATTAGGCTTATTGGTGGGGAATCTTATTTTTGTGCGGTTAACTTTATTCAATATTATGTTTAATCTCATACTGTTTGGTCCGCCGGGAAGTGGCAAAGGCACACAATCCGTAAACATTGTAACCACCTACCAGCTTCAGCACATCTCTACAGGAGACCTGCTGAGGGAAGAGGTGAGCAGGAAGTCTCCGCTTGGCGTAGAAGCAAGAAAGTATATGGACCAGGGATTGCTAGTGCCGGACGAAGTGGTGATCGGCATGATCAGCAGTAAGATAGATGAGACACCAGACGCTCGAGGGTTTATTTTTGACGGCTTTCCAAGGACGAAGGCACAGGCTGAGGCGCTTGACAAACTGCTGGAGTTTAAGAATACCGAAATAGACCTGGTCCTTGCCATGGAAGTACCGGAGACGGAACTGATCCGCAGGCTGGTGGGAAGAGGAGAAACATCGGGGCGTAGTGACGACACTGAGGAGGTGATTGTAAAGAGGATAAAGGAATACCATAATAAGACAGAGCAGGTTGCATCTCACTACAACGCACAGGGAAAACTGGAGCGGATAAAGGGGGATGGCAATATTGATGATACATTTAAACTCCTGAGCAAAGAGATCGACAAGTATTTGTTACCAGCATAAGTGGAGAGAGGGAATTTTGTTGACTATATAAGGATATTCTGCCGATCAGGGAAAGGTGGTGCAGGAAGTGTGCACTTTGCACGTACTAAATTTAACCCGCAAGCGGGACCAGACGGCGGAGACGGAGGGCGGGGAGGTCATATCATCTTAAGGGGAAATGCCCAACTCTGGACATTGCTCCATCTTCGATACTATAAGAATGTTCATGCCGACAATGGCGGCAACGGAAGTAAGAACAACTGTACCGGCAAGGACGGTGAGGATGTGATCATAGAAGTGCCTCTCGGAACTATAGCGAAGGATGAAGAAACCGGAGAAGTGGAGGCCGAAGTACTGGAGGACGGACAGGAAGTGATATGGCTGCCCGGTGGAAGAGGAGGACTAGGCAATATAAACTTCAAGACGGCAACTAACCAGGTGCCTGAACATGCCCAGCCGGGAGAGCCAGGAATAGAGGGATACAAACTCCTCGAACTAAAGATACTTGCGGATGTGGGGCTGGTTGGCTTCCCAAATGCAGGTAAGTCTACCCTGTTATCAGTAGTGAGTGCGGCCAAGCCTAAGATAGCCAACTATGCATTTACTACCCTGACACCTAACCTGGGGATCGTTTCTTATAAGGAGGACAAGTCATTCTGTATGGCTGACCTTCCCGGGATTATAGAAGGAGCGGCTGAGGGAAAGGGATTAGGACACAGATTCCTCAGGCATATAGAAAGGAACGCTGTACTGCTCTTTATGATTCCTGCGGATAGTGCGGACCATGGGAAAGAGTTTCAAATCTTATACAACGAACTAGAGCAATTCAACCCTGAGCTTCTGCACAAGAAGATGATCATCGCAATAAGCAAGAGCGATATGCTGGACGATGAGCTGAAAAGAGAGATCGGCGCTACATTGCCACCTAACATTCCTTATACCTTCATTTCTTCCGCAGCTAATCAAGGAATAGATAAACTGAAGGATATGCTTTGGAAGGCTCTTACCGAGGCATAATACAATCTGATGAAAAGCATTTCTGCCGCCCAGCTGAAAGAATGGATGGACCTGAACAAGGAATTTGCGCTCGTGGACGTAAGGGAAGGGTACGAGCGGGAAGATTATAACATTGGCGGTATCCACATACCACTGGGGGAGGTGATGGAGCGGAGAGCGGAAATTAGCAAGGAGAGGCCAGTGGTGGTGTATTGTGCGAAGGGCATAAGGAGTGGCATAGTGATCCAAAGGCTTGAATCTTTGGGATTTCAGAACCTGATCAATTTATCTGGCGGCATGAAGGCCTGGAAGGGCTTGTATGGCTAGGTGTGTTGCCTTAGTATCTCCAGGTGAGCGCCCTGATCTGTTACAATCAGCTTATGCTGCATACCTAAGGTAAGCGTATAGTTTATATCCTGGTGGCCGCAAGGGAAGCCGAAGCAAACAGGGTAGTCATAGTCTTTGACCTTTTCCCATATTATTTCTTCCACGGTTTGGCCAAAGGGGCGCTCGGTATCCTGCATGTCTGTAAATCCACCGACTATGAGACCTTTTAGCTGATCAAATTTTCCCGCACGCTTTAGATTCAGCAGGAGACGGTCTACATTATACAAGTACTCTCCTATGTCTTCTATAAAGAGAATCTTTCCATCGGTATTAACCTCCGAGGATGAACCGGTGAGATGGGCAAGCATGGCCAGGTTTCCACCGGTTAGAATACCTTCTGCTTTTCCGTCTCTATTGTATTGCGAGGGCTCAGTGTGATAATGTAAAGACTCGCCGAAAAGGGCTGCGTAGAAGTTCTTGATGTGATCTGAGTTTGCCGTATCGGGAGAGAAAGCGGAACCCATGGGACTGTGCAGGGTTGGAATACCTGACTGAGCGTGGATGTGATTGTGCAGCACAGTAATATCACTGAAGCCGCAGATCCATTTTGGCTTTCTATTGAAGAAGGAGAAATCTACCTGGTCAATGATGCGGCTAAGGCCGTAGCCTCCGCGGCCCATAAGTATAGCATCGAGGTCGGGATCATCCAGCATGTTCTGGAGGTCGGTGAGCCGGGCTGCATCATTGCCTGAAAAATAGTGATGTTCCGAACCTACAGTTGCGCCAATCTTTACCCGGAAACCCCACAGCTCCAGCAACTGCTTTGCATAAGCCACCCTGTCGACTGATACGTAGCCGGAAGGACACGTGATTCCAATGGTTGAACCCTTCTGGAGGTAGGGAGGGTGCTGTATCATTCTCTAAGCGATTAATCCGATGTAAATATAACCATCACGAATTTCAAGAGGGTAGGTCTTCAACTTATAGCCTTCGCCGCTTGTGTTTCTGCCGTTGGCAGGATCGAAGCGATAGCTGTGGAGGGGGCATACAATGCGCCCCTGGGCATCTATCCATCCCTCGCAAAGGCTTGCGCTCTGGTGAGGACAAGTGGCAGCGAACGCATAGATGCTTCCTTCCTTCTTTATCAGACCTACTTTCTTCTGCCCGACTTCTACCTCTTGCATCTTCAGCTCCTCTAATTGTGACGCTGTTACCGAATCTACCTTGAGCCAGCTGTATATCATTGCTATCTTCTTGCCTGGAAAAAGTCTTTCATGAGCTGGGCACATTCATCAGCAAGTATGCCATAGGAGAGACTGGTCTTCGGGTGGAAGGGAGCTTTTTCAGAACCGCCCGCATTCGGGGAGGACACGTACTTTCTATAGCCATTCTTTTCGTCCGAAGCGCCGTATACTACCCTGCCTATCTTGCTCCAATAAAGAGCTCCGCTGCACATAAGGCAGGGCTCTACTGTGACATATATTGTGGCCTCAGGAAGGTACTTACTGCCGACCTGGTTGAAAGCTGCGGTGATAGCTATCATCTCGGCGTGAGCGGTGCTGTCGTTGAGTTGCTCGACCTGGTTGTGACCCCGGGCGATGATCTTATTGTCCCATACTACTACGGCGCCGACCGGTACCTCGCCAGAGTCGTAGGCAAGCCGGGCCTGACGGAGGGCTTCCTTCATAAAGCGAATGTCGAAGTCTTTTGCAGTGGGAGGTACGGAAGAGCCGTTATCGTTGTAAGACATAATGCGGTGCGGCAAAAGTAAGAGGAATAGTTGGAGTGCGGGGTTGCTAAGCGGGGTCTTTGCTATCCATGATGATGGTGACGGGGCCATCGTTGACGAGGGAGACTTTCATATCAGCGCCGAATTCGCCGGTGGCGACCGGCTTCCCAAGGGTGGCAGATAGCTGCTGAACAAAATGCTCGTATAAAGGAACGGCCTGCTCGGGACGGGCTGCACGGATGAAGGAGGGACGATTGCCCTTCTTATAAGAGGCGTGAAGGGTGAACTGGCTTACAACAAGGATCTCTCCATTTACATCCTTAATGTCCTTATTCATCAGGCCGGCTCCATCGGAGAACACACGGAGCTGGGAGATCTTCCTTACCAGCCATTCGACATCTGCGGTGGTATCTTCAGTTTCGATGCCGAGGAGTATCATAAAACCGGTTCCGATGGCGGCTGTGAGATTGCCGCTTATAGCAACGCTGGCGGTGGAAACCCTTTGGATGACGGTGCGCATAGATGCAAAGATTGAGAACTGTGGTTCAATTTTCAACTTTGT
>CAMPJV010000210.1 GCA_946886975.1 uncultured Taibaiella sp.
TAAATACGGGGTAAATACGGGGTAAATACGGGGTAAATACGGGGTAAATACGGGGTAACTGCGGATCTGCTACGCCTTTCCCGACCTGTTAGTACGGCTCTGCACCGCCTCTGCCGGGTGTTTCCCATTGCCGGTCAGTGCGGTTCAGAGGTCCTTTGTCACGCTCCTCTTAGCGTCAATCATTCCTTTTCAGCGCCCGTCAGCCGTCCGGCTTTAACGTTTAGATTATTAGGTATCATCTTCTATACCTCGTAAATTTGCAGCGATGAATGTGTTAGAGGAAAATGTAGTGCGTCTCTCCCAGTTGGCCACCGGCAAGCGTGCCGTCATCAAGTCCCACGAAGAGAGCGATTTCCAGCTTACATTGATGGAGATGGGTTGCATTCCTGGCGAGCCCATCTGGGTCGAAATGATAGCTCCCCTCGGGGATCCTATGGCCATTCAGATTGCCGGCTACTACCTTAGCATCCGCAAGCAAGACGCCGACAGAGTGCTCGTCTCAGTTCATTCTTAGGTCACTTCAGCTCAGCCTGCCCCCGCTTCCAAAGATTATATTTATTAAAAAATGTGATCTCTGCGTCACCTCCTTAGCCCTTTTAATTAGTTTTGCGCCCATGCACATTGGCTTGTATTTCGGCAGCTTCAACCCTATCCATATAGGTCACCTTATAGTCGCCAATCACATAGTCGAAAACACCGAGGTGGATAAGATCTGGTTCGTCGTTTCGCCCCATAATCCACTAAAGGACGCCCATTCCCTGCTCAACGAATACCACCGCCTCCACCTCGTCGAGCTCGCCATTGAAGACGACACAAGGTTCCGCGCCAGCAACGTCGAGTTCCATCTCCCAAAGCCCTCTTTCACCATAGACACCCTCACATACCTCGTAGAAAAGTTCCCTCTGGAGAAGTTCTCCGTCATCCTTGGCTCCGATAGCTTCCAGAACATCCACCGCTGGAAGAACTTCGAAAACCTGGTGGCCCACTACTCTTTCATAGTCTACAATCGCCCCGGCTTTGATATCAAGGAGACCCACGGCGCTGACATTACGGTCATGGCTGCCCCTCTGCTCCAGATATCCTCCACCTACGTCCGCCAGCAGATCAAGACCGGCAAGTCAGTAAGATACCTCCTCCCGGAGCCCGTCTTTCGCTATGTCGAGGACAACAGATACTACAAATAGGTTATCGCAATAAGATTTAGTTGAAAGGACTCACTTTTTTTCAGCTGTGTTACTGCGTGTAGAAAATTCCACACGGTAGATCTTTATCAGCAGTAGCAGGTACGATATCATCAGTGGCCCAAAGATCAGCCCCATAAAGCCAAACAGCGGCAGCCCCACTATCACGCCGAGTACGGTAATTAATGGATGCACATCTCCAATCTTCTTAAGGAGCGTAAACCTTAGCACATTATCTATGCTCCCCGTTATCAGTACCGAAAACAGGAACAGGCCAATCCCCATGGTTATATCTCCCGTGGCAAACATGTAAATACAGATCGGAAGCCATATCAGAGCCGACCCTATTAGTGGTATCATAGAGAAGACGCCAGTCAGTATCCCCCACATCACGGGGTCGGACACACCAAATATGGCGTAGCCCACCACGGCAACGGCTCCCTGGCACAGTGCCAGCAGCGGTATCCCAATCGCGTTCGACACCACCATCACCCTCGTAGCTGCCCATATGTTGTCGATATTATCCTCCTGCAACGGCAGAAAGCGCTGTATCTTTCTTTCCATCTTTCGCCCGTCCACCAGCATAAAGTATAGCAGAAAGAAGGCCAGCACCAGGTTCCCCAGCAGGTCAGCCGTGGCGGAAAGGAAGCCCGGCACCGAGTTAATGATCCCCTGCACCCACTCCTTTATCTGGTTGTCGTCCACTTTCATCTGTGGCACTATTCGCTCCAGCTTCCCTGTAAATAGATCCAGCAGGTGGTTCAGTTTATCAGGGTTGCTGATTAGGCCGTAAAACTTAGGAAATAACATCTGCACCGTCAAAATGATAGGCAACACAAATACCACAATGGCTACCGTAATAAACAGGGCCGCCGTTACCCACTTCTTCCAGTTCTTGATCACGGTCAGCCTGAAATACCTCTCCCTCATCAGTATGTACATAGTAATGGCTCCAAGAACCCCGGGCAAAAAGGAAACCATTTGCCAGCCAAGCACCACTACAAGGATGATTATAAGTAAGAGGAGTAAATATTGCTTGAGATTTTCCGAGCTAAGTGACCTCATTGGTAGTGGTAAGTAATAAGTATTAAGGTTTTATGAGTGCTTAGTAAAACCCTGCCATAAAAGCCGTATGGCACGATATTTATTAGCTTTGTCTTTGAAATCCTTTATTAAACATTATAAAACTACCTCTTATGGCAAACACAGGACGAACTGTTGCAACGCTATTGATCGGTGCTGCTGTTGGCGCAGCCGTTGGTTACATACTCGCGACAGACAAAGACACACGCAGAGAAAGCCTCGACAAAATCAAAGACCGCTTTTCCGACCTGAAGAGTAAAATGTCCAGAAAAGTACCTCAAGACCTTGAAGAAGAGATCTATAACGCTTAGTAGATAAAATCATCCAATGAGTTTTATCAACAAGTGGAAAGATAAAATAGCTCATTATGTGGATGTTCGCCTTAGCCTGGTCAAGTTGGGCTTCATCGAGCGGACGTCTAATATACTGAGCTATTTAATTTTCGTCTTTATCGGGCTCTTCCTTAGCGTCTCTATTCTCATCTTCATAGGTATCGGTATAGGGGAATATTTCGCCGATGTCCTGGACTCCAGGGCCGGTGGTTTCTTCATTAGTGCAGGCTTTTACATTCTCTTGCTTGTACTCATGTTCTTGCTCCGTATCCCAATTACCACAGCGTTCTCCAGCGCCTTCATTCGAATAATGACAGATGAGGGTCCCGAAGATGTGGAGGATAAAGGCACCAGTAAGAGCGATATCAAGGTTGAATAATAAATGGATGTGAAATGAGACTCTACAGTAAAAAACTCCACAGCCTTGAAGAACTAAAGCGAGAAAAGCATGTGCTCAGGTATGCTGCAAAGCATTCTGATGATGTGCTCAATCTTAGTGACCTCGGTAAATCCACCAGCACAGACGACGCTGCAGGAGCCGGTATGTTAGGTACCCTCATCTCTGCCTTTGGCTCTAAGTCCCTGTTCAATACAGTGCTTGCCATGGCGCCGCCTCTTCTTGCTCTTGTTTCCAAAGGCTCAGGCAGGAAGAAAAAGAACCCCTTAGAGTCGATAGCAAAGGAAGTAATATTCGGCTACGTCAAGTGGAAAGCGGTGCAAATGGCCTATAGAGGTGTGATGCTCCTGGTGAAGTCGAGGAAGGAAGAAGATAAAAAAGAAAAAGAGCACGATTAGCGCTCTTTTTTATTTCTCGTGTATCGCCACCAACGGTATGTTCACCATCTTCATGATGGCCTTCGTATGGCTCTTATGAAACAGCCCTTCAAAGAATGAATGCTTATGAGGCACGATCACCAGCCAGTCCATATGGTTTTCATCAATAAATTCTTTTATCCCTTCCTCCACGTTTTCCTTCTCCACGTAATGGTATACAGGGTTTAGACCCTCCAGCATCAGGTGCAGCTCCGAGGTTTCCATCGGCGTTTCCGAGGTGAAGTTCTTGTTCTGATTATCCACGTTCAACACATGTAGTTGGGCGCCCAGCGTCTGCACCAGCCCCACGAGCTTAGCACTTTGAAAGTGGTCTGCCACGTTTTTGAAGTCGCATGCAAAGCATACCTTTTCCGGCTTCCTGTAGCTCACCTTTTCCGGCACAGCTACTACTGTCTTGTGCAGGCTCCTCAGCGCACTTAATGCATTGCTTCCGAGCCAGAGGTTTGAATCTCCACTCCCGCTGTTGCCTAACAGCACCATAAGCGGAACGTCCTTTTCAGTGTGCTCCTCAATACAGTCCACAATATCCCCAAACATTACCTTGCTCGAAATCTCTAACGCTGGGTAGCTGCTTTTAAGGCTGGTCATCAATTCCGACATCCGCTCCTCCGCTATTTCTTTGCCTTCATCTATCGGCATAATAGGCATCGGAGTGTCGCTGAAAGTAACTGGAATCACAAAGGAATGCATGACTACCACCGAGGCGCTCAAATCCGCGGCAAGCTGACAAGCATAGCGCACGGTATTTTCCGCAACTTCTGAGAAATCTGTCGCTACTAATAGGTGTGGCATAAACGGCATTTAGGCCCCAAAAGTTAGGCACAAATAAGTTAACGGCAAAGCTCCGTCCATTCTGACGCACTTACCAGTGCCTGGAAGCAAAAAAAGCGCCCGTCAGGCGCTTCTTCTATTCTTTTAAGCAAAGGTCACTTAGCCACCTTCGTCTTAAACTTTTCTATTGCGTCCCGTGTAAACTCACTCAGCACCAGCCGACCACTGATTGCTGCACGTTCTGCCAGCAAATGGTCCCAATGCTCGGTGCCGTGCCAGAAGGCTTTCTTTAACAGAGCCATAGCTTCCGGGCTGCTGTGAGACAAACGTTCAGCAAGGCTTCTTACCCCTTCGTCCATCTCGTCTACGGAGTGATGTACTTCTGCGTACAGCCCATGCTTCTTAGCCCATTCCGCTGAGCGCCACTCAGTAGCATCAATAGTAAGCTGGGAAAAGCAGGATAGCCCAACTTTGCGCTCCACCGCGGGACCAACCACAAATGGACCTATACCTATCGCAAGCTCACTTAGCTTTATTGATGCCTCCTCACTGGCAATAGCATAATCCACAGCCGCTGCAAGCCCTACACCTCCTCCCACAGCTTTGCCATGAATACGGCCAATGATGAATTTGTGACACTTCCTCATTGCATTGATGACGTTAGCAAACCCGCTGAAAAACCTCAATCCTTCCTGTTCGTTGGATATCCTTATAAGCTCATCAAACGAAGCACCAGCACAAAACGCCCTGTCGCCCGCGCTCTTAAGTATAAGTATCATTACTCTTTCGTCTATTCCTATATCATTTATAGTCTTTGCCAGATCATTGAGTATCGCTGCGGGCAATGAGT
>CAMPJV010000211.1 GCA_946886975.1 uncultured Taibaiella sp.
TATTTAGCCCGTATTTACCCCGTATTTACTCCGTATATAAGGCACTGAAGAGCCTGTCATGAGAGGGTGAGCGCGGTAGGGTGGCTTATTGACCAAGCTATCCAGTTTCGATGGTTGTTCAGTTTAAAGTTAATTTTGGCCGCTTATGTATTCAATCAATGAGACTATAGTAGCGCTGGCGACTCCGCCGGGGGAAGGGGCGATAGGGGTAATAAGGCTGAGTGGAAAGGATGCTATTGAGATTACAGATCGGATATTTAAAGGAAAGAAGCTGAGTAAACAGGCGAGCCACACAGTACATTTCGGCAGGATAGTGGAGAGCAGGAATGGCGGGCAAGACGCCGGAGTGGCTAAGGTGGTGGATGAAGTAGTGGTGAGTCTCTACAAGGGACCTAAGAGCTATACCGGAGAAGACGTGGTGGAGATAAGCTGTCACGGGTCGAAGTATGTGTTGGAACAAGTGATAAGGCTGTGCGCACTCAACGGAGCGGTGGTGGCTAAACCGGGAGAATTTACCCAGAGGGCCTTTCTGAACGGCAAGCTGGACCTGACGCAGGCTGAAGCTGTGGCCGATCTGATATCGAGTGAGTCGGGGGCGGCCCACAATGCGGCCATGCACAACCTGAGGGGCGGATTCAGAGATGAGCTGAAGGATATGCGGGATCAACTGATACAATTCAGCGCATTGATAGAGTTGGAGCTGGACTTCTCGCAGGAGGATGTGGAGTTTGCAGACAGGACGAGGCTTTACCAGCTGGTAGGGGAACTGAAAGGAAGGACGGAGCAACTGGTGAATTCCTTCAGCCTTGGGAATGTGATAAGGAACGGAGTGAGTGTGGCGATAATCGGGAAGCCGAACGCGGGTAAGAGTACATTGCTGAATGCACTGCTGAATGAAGAGAGGGCGATAGTGAGTGAGATAGCAGGCACAACAAGAGATACTATAGAGGAGGCGCTTAATATAAAGGGTGTGCTATTCAGGCTGATAGACACGGCAGGGATACGAGAGCACAGCCTGGACGTGATAGAGAACATAGGAATGGAAAGGAGCAGGAAGGCCATGGCTGAGGCGGATGTGGTGGTGTACCTTTTTGACGTGAATAGTGAGTACGAGGATGTAGTGAGTGAGATCGAAGCAATAAAGAGAGAGGGAGCCAGGAGCATCTTTGTGGGGAACAAGGTAGATGAACAAGGAACTAATGTGGCCAGGGAAAAGTTCTATTCTCTACTGGATGAAAAGATCATATTTATCTCTGCTAAAGAGAAGGACAACATACAGGAGCTGAGGGAGATGCTGTATAACCAGGTGGTGGAAGGCGATATAAAACAGGAGGGAACTATTGTGACCAATGCCCGCCATCATACGGCACTGCAGGAGGTACTTAAATCGCTGGAGGATATAAAGAGTGGGATGGACAATGCGCTACCGGGAGACCTGCTGGCACTGGATATAAGAAGAGCGCTGTACTATCTGGGGGAGATAACGGGAGAGATAACTAATGAGGATAAGCTGGACTATATCTTCAGCAAGTTCTGTATAGGTAAGTAAGGTATCTTTAGCTTAAACAAGACTTTTCAGAAACATGAATGAACCGACGGTATTTACAAGCAAGGTGGTTGATGTCTCTTTTGGAGAACGGGTGAAAATAGTAGAGCCGGTAAATATGTATGGATGCAGTATTGGCGATGATTGTTTTGTGGGACCATTTACCGAGATACAAAAGAAGGTAAGCATTGGGAACAGAGTGAAAGTGCAGTCACATGCCTTTGTCTGCGAACTTGTGACAATAGGCGATGATTGCTTTATTGGTCATGGAGTGATGTTTGTGAATGACCTGTTCTCAAAGGGAGGGCCGGCGGGGGGCGATCAGAGTCTCTGGAAGGAAACGCATATAGGGAACCATGTGTCCATAGGATCGAACGCCACTATTCTGCCTGTGAGCATTTGCGATAACGTGGTGATAGGCGCTGGTGCGGTGGTGACAAAGGATATCAAAAAGCCAGGGGTCTATATTGGTAATCCGGCAAAGTTTTTACGCGGACTATAAGGCAAAACAGAACCCACTCTGATATTATGCCTTTTACATTAGCTCATCCCGCGGCGATTCTTCCATTTACTTTTCTTAAAAAGAAGTGGTATTCATTTACGGGCCTTATTATAGGCAGTGTGATACCAGACTTTGAAGGCTTTCTCAGGCCGGGGTATCAAAAAACCTTTAGCCATACATGGGGAGGAATGTTCTGGTTTGATCTTCCGCTGGGGCTGCTGGTAGCCTTTGTGTTTCACTTTGTAGTGAGAGAGGCAATAATAGAAAATCTGCCAGGTGTTCTATACAAGAGGTTCTCCATGTTCAGGACATTTAGCTGGACGTCGTATTTCTCCAGGCATTTTGTGGCTGTTGTCCTTTCGATGCTCATAGGTATTTCTACTCACCTGGTTTGGGACAGGATAACGCATACGGATACGTATGGCTATGCAGAAAAGGCGGGAATAGAAATGGAGCCAGAGGAGAAGACGGAGGCAAGAATAGCGTTGCAGTACACAAGCACTATAGTAGGAGTGATCTTTATGATGTGGTGGGTGTGGAAGCTGCCATCGAGCAGGACAGCTGTGGCAAGGAGAACATGGATGCCATATTGGGTAATAGTGATAGTAATCGCTATGCTTGTCTGGATCTATATTCCGCGAGGCCCCATCGTGGCGCCTGACTACGACATTGCGAATACAGGAACTACCGGCTGCATCCTTGGAGTTATTATTGCCTCGGCTATATACAAGCTGCGAATGCAAAGGGCTGATAAACGAATTGGACTATAGGGTAATGTATTTGATGTCTTCCTGCGCCTTCTTATAATCTTCTGGTTTACCTATATCCAACCAGTAGCCGAGGATAGGATAAGACAGTAGCTTCTTGCCGGAGAGCAGAAGCTTGTCTATGAGGTCGGTTACATTGTAGTATTCGTTGTCCGGAACAAGCGTGAGCAGCTCTTTCTTTGCGAGGTATATTCCTGCATTTGAGTAGTATGTGTACCTCGGCTTTTCCTGTAGCGACTGGACCATGTTTGCGCCATCGACCTCGAGTACGCCGTAGGGTACTTCCACCTGGTAGCTTGTTGTGGCAACAGCCATATCGGCACCGGACCTGATGAAGGCCTGAAAGAAAGCGGCGAAATCTATATTGGTGAGTATGTCGGAATTGATTACCAGGAAATAGTCATGCTCCATGGACTCCGCTAACTTGACGGAACCTAAAGTGCCGAGCCGCTTTCCTTCGCAGATGTAGGAAATAGAAGCACCTTTGCTTTCCCCGTCCCTGAAGTAATTCCTTATCTGATCGGCAAGGTAGTTTACGCTGATGTGAATGTTCTTGATGCCGAACTTGATCAGGCGGTCAATGTTGTGTTCGAGGATCGGCTTATCACCAACATGCAGCATTGGCTTTGGAGTGTTAGCAGTGAGCGGCATGAGCCTTTCGCCGCGCCCGCCAGCCATGATGACCACATCAGCTGGAATAAGGGAATAGTTAACGCGGAGATTAAGTACGTCAAGTATTGAACGGCCTCTGTCAACAATTGGTATTATAAGGAGGTGGCGCTTCTTTAATTCAGCGGTATCTGCAAGGTGAAGTTCATCCTCGTAAATGAACAAGGGATCGGGCTGGACATAATCCATAAGGGCATCGTCAAAGCTGAGGCCTTTAATGAATCCCCTTCTTAAATCACCATCAGTCAAAGATCCAAGAAGCGTATTGTCGTCATCACAGACAAAGAGAATGGCGTCGGATTTAAGATCGTTCAGCTTGATAAGTGCATCTCGTACTGATTCGTGGTAGTAGATAATATGCCTTGTGATGTGAGGCATGAAAGCTGAGGAGACAGGAGTTTGGACGAGTGTGAGTGAGCGCATACGAGCAGAGGGTTATTGGTATGGCTAAGGTATAGAGCAGGAGAAAAAAGGGGGCTGAATCCGGGCGCAATAACAACAGAAAAACAATTAGAAAAGCTGCAATAGGAACATTGCTCAGTGCTGCATTTTACAGACTATGAGTTTGGACCTGAGCGGACTCCACCTTAGAATTATGTTGCTCGGCGAATGGCCTGTAACTGCTAGGGATGTTTACCAGCCGCGCTTCCAGCCACTCCGAGTTAGAAAGGTCTCCATGCTGACAGCCAGCATACATAGGAAGCTTGTTCATTAGCGTCCAGGCAGGTCGGGTCATTACTTTCGCGTGATTTGTCTCCTGAAGGAAACTATCTCTTTCAGCACGATCAGATAAGAGTATTGTGTTGAGCCCGTTGTTTGCCTCAGTCAGTGCCATCCCAGTTACGAAAGTGTAGTTAGTAGCCTCGAAATGTTGCCTGTAGGTGTCTGCAAGGACTTTCTTGTTTGCGAGGATCGTTGGAAGTTGTTCAAGTTGAGCACAGGCTAAGGCTGCATTCAGATTAGGCATACGATAGTTATAGCCTACTGCATCGTGTGAGAACTCCCAGGCGTGAGGAAGCTTGGCGGTGGTGCTTAGATGTTTCAGCTTTTTCGCAATCTCAGAATCGTTTGTAATAATTGCTCCTCCTCCTCCACAAGTGATCGTCTTATTTCCGTTGAAACTGAAGGTACCCATGAGACCGAAGTTGCCGGTATGCTTGCCTTTATACCATGACCCTAAAGACTCTGCCGCATCCTCGACCAACGGGATGTTATACTCCCTGCAAATAGCCGCTATTTCATCTATGCGGCAAGGGAATCCGAAAGTATGCATAGGCACACAGGCGGCAATTCTCTTCCCTGTTAATTTATTGACTGTCTGTCCATCTATGATGACTGCGTGCTCGGCCAGGAAGGCAGCGAGGGCGTGGGGCGATAGGCCCATCGTGTCCCTGTCTACATCAACAAAGACGGGGGTAGCTCCTGCATGGGTTATTGCATTGGCAGTGGCAACAAAGGTTAACGGCTGAGTGATAACTTCGTCCGTGTATTGTACACCGGCAGCTACCAGGGACAAATGCAATGCTGTTGTGCC
>CAMPJV010000212.1 GCA_946886975.1 uncultured Taibaiella sp.
CTATCACAGCCGTTTATTCACTAAGCAATCAATTTATCAATGGGAAAAACTCTACTCCAAAGTTTTACTGGTAACTCTGAAGCGCAGGAAAACACAGCCACTGTGACAGGTGTAAAAGAAAATAAGATGCTGGCAGAACTGATGCAGGAAATGAAAGGTCATTTACAGGATGCTGCAAAAGACCTTATGCAGCCAAGACAGGAAGCTGTGGAAAGTCTTCTGAAGAAGGTGCTACACTAATTCAATAACCGTTATTTCCGGAAGGATCCCAAGTCTGCCCGGATAGCCAAGGAATCCATAACCACGGTTCACGTACAACTGTTGTGCACCTACCTGGTAAAGACCTGCCCACTTGCTGTAGACATATTTTACCGGGCTCCATTTAAATCCGGGTATCTCTATGCCGAACTGCATCCCATGTGTATGCCCGCTTAGGGTAAGGTCGATGTCCTTATACTGTGTATTTACCTGTGCGTCCCAATGAGACGGATCATGCGAAAGTAGTATCTTGAATGGAACCTGCTTTTCAGGGAGACCCTGGTAAGCTCTTCTCAGATCACCGTGCTTTGGGAAGTTTGCTTTGGCGCTCCAGTTTTCTACACCCAGCACCGCTATCCTATCTGAGCCCTTTTCGAGCACCACATGCTCGTTCATCATCAGCTTCCACCCCATGAGTCCGTGTATCTCCTTTAGCTCTTCCAGGTTCCGCGCCTTGTCCTCTGGTGTATCCCATTCCACATAGTCCCCATAATCATGATTCCCCAGAGTAGAGTAGACTCCCAAGGGTGCTTTCAATCTGGAGAATATATCCATATATGGCTTTACCTCTTCGCATTTGTTATTCACCAAGTCCCCGGTAAAGAATATAATATCAGGTTTTTCGGCAACTATCATTTCTAGCCCGCGTTCCACTGCATTATGACTGTCAAAGCTTCCTGCATGTATATCTGATATCTGTACGATCTTCATTCCGCGGAAGGACTCAGGGAGATTCTTGTACGCGAGCTTTATTCTTCTGATCTTGTAGTTGTACCTGTTCGTGATGCCATACAGGAACCCCGAAAGTGTCGTTCCCCCAACTATTAAAGCAAGAGTTTTAAAGAACGCCGACCTGCTTATCCCATTTCCCGATGCTTGCCCCGTGGCGGGCAAATTGGGCGATATCTTATAGAACGCCCACAGAAGCGCACGCCTGAGATCATCGATTAGCATCACCACCAGTACCAGCAGCTTCGCCACAAACAATCCAAGGGTGAAGGCCACGAATATATTCCTGGTCATATGTGGCAACGACGCCCAGTCTATTCTCCTGAACAGGAAGATACTGCTCCAGGACAAGAGAGTGACGAACAGATATGCAGCCCATAGGGCTATTTTCCACGCGCCAGGAAGGGACCTGGTTACAGACCGTATAAGGATAAAGCTATAAATCTCAGCTAAAGCAACTAAGCCAAGCGTGAGCAGAAACCGTGTGCGCATGTTAGTATTTCAGGAATTCCTCTATTTGTTGACGTATCGCCTGCTCAGTACCCGCGTTAGAAAACCCATCTCTGTCATTGAGCTCCTCATTTATCCGGGAAAGCGGTAGCTTATTGTAGTGCACGTTCATCTTCAGGTAATGAAATATATTGGTCATGTGTTCGATGCCCCTGAGGTTGCCTCCCCTCCCATCCGCCAGGCCAACCAGTGCGGCTTTCTTATGCCACCAGCAGTGCCTTATGTCCACCGTGTCTATCATAAGCTTTAAGATTCCCGGGAAGCTCCCATTATACTCAGGCATCACAAAGACGAATTTTTCCGATGGTATAAGTAACTGCTGTTCGACTTTCAGGAGCTGCGGGTTACGTTCCCAGACGTTCAGGTCTTCAAGACTCAGCAGATGTACGTCGTCAGCCTTTTCCCGCATAAGCTTATAGTAGGCCTTCGCAACCTTAAGCGTCATGCTGCCTTTCCTGTTAGTGCCGGAGATGATGGTGATCATTGCTGGAAATAGCGACAAAGGTAACGGGTTTCTTAGATTGGCGTAATGCAGACCAGCTCTCTTTTTCTAATGGGATTATTATGTAAGCCTATAAACAGAAGGACTTCAATTCCTGCGCCATCCCACCTTGTTCGCCAACCGGGTTATAAAATCAATAAGCAAGGCTATTTTCGCGCCCATAATTGAAGCTGAGCTGTTTGGCACAACCTTTTTACTTAACTGTTCCATATTCCATTGAACCACATGAACATTTCCAAGCTCCTGATTGCTAACAGAGGGGAGATCGCTGTGCGTATCTCCCGTGCCGCTACCGAACTTCACATCCCTACGGTCGCCATTTATACGTATGAGGACAGATATTCGCTCCACCGGTACAAGGCCGATGAGGCATACCAGGTAGGGGAGGATAACGACCCTTTAAAGCCATATCTTGATATAGATGCTATAATTGCCATAGCGAAGGAGGCTGGTGCAAACGCCATCCATCCGGGCTATGGCTTTCTATCTGAAAATGCCACCTTCGCAAGGAAGTGTGCTGAAAGCAAGATCATCTTTGTTGGCCCAAGCCCTGAAGCAATGGCCGCTTTGGGAGACAAGGTAACGGCAAAGGAAGTAGCGCGTAAAGCCGGTATTCCTCTGATAGAAAGTAATACCAGGGATCTTACAGACGAATTCACAGCTCTTGCGGAAGCAAATAGGATAGGCTACCCCCTGATGCTGAAGGCCGCCGCTGGCGGTGGAGGAAGGGGTATGCGAATAGTGCGTACTGATGAGGACCTTAGGAAAGCATTTCCTGAGGCCAGGAGCGAGGCGAGGAATGCGTTTGGAGATGATACAGTCTTTCTCGAGAAATTCGTTGAAAGTCCAAAGCACATTGAGGTACAGATAGCAGGCGATCATCATGGCAATATTGTTCACCTCTATGAAAGGGATTGCTCAGTCCAGCGCCGGTTCCAGAAAGTGGTGGAGATAGCACCTTCGGTAAACCTCCGGGAGGCTACCCGTCACAAGCTATACGAATATGCCCTGAATATCGCAAAAGCTGTTAACTACAATAATCTTGGCACTGTCGAGTTCCTCGTAGATGCCCGGGAGTTTATCTACTTTATTGAGGTTAATCCCCGCATACAGGTAGAGCATACAGTCACCGAAATGATCACAGGTGTAGACCTGATCAAGACTCAGCTATATATTGCCTCGGGTCATAAGCTTTCCGATCCTGAAATAGGCCTGGGCGACCAGAACAAAATAGCTAAGAATGGTTTTGCCATGCAATGCCGAATAACGACGGAAGACCCTTCTAATGAGTTTAAGCCCGACTATGGCACACTGATCACCTACCGCAAAGCCACGGGTTTCGGGGTGCGCCTTGATGAGGGCAGCACTTACCCCGGTATGAAGATTAGCCCATTCTTCGACTCCATGCTCGTAAAGGTGAGCACGCAGGGAAAGTCTTTAAACGAAGCTGCCCAGAAGATGCACCGCGCGCTAAGAGAGTTCAGGATCCGCGGGGTAAAGAACAACATACAGTTCCTTGAAAACCTCATTACAGATCCGGACTTTATTGCCGGTAACGCAACCGTCAACTTTATCCAGGATCATCCTGAGCTTTTCACCTTCTCCGAACGCCAGGACAGGGGCACTAAGATGCTCAGATTCCTTGCTGATATAACGGTCAATGGCAATCCTGATGTAAAGGTGAAGCATGAAAAGAAAACATTCAGCAAGCCGGTAGTTCCCTCATTTGATCATAACGCCGGCTTTCCTAAGGGAAGCAAAGACCTGCTTTCCGAACTGGGCCCGGAAGCTTTCTCCTCATGGCTTAAGAGTGAAAAGAAAATACAGTACACAGACACAACGCTAAGAGACGGCCACCAATCACTACTTGCCACCCGCATGCGTACACACGACATGCTGAAAGCTGCTGAGTCATTTGCAAAGCATCATCCGCAGACATTCAGCATGGAGGTATGGGGTGGCGCAACATTCGATGTATGCCTCCGCTTTCTGAAGGAAGATCCCTGGAAGCGGCTGGAGCAGTTAAGAAAGGCGGTCCCGAATATCCTGCTGCAAATGCTTATCAGGGGCATGAATGGCGTTGGGTACACAGCTTATCCTGACAATCTGATAGAGAAATTCGTGGAGCAATCATGGGAAAAGGGGGTGGATATCTTCCGCATATTCGATTCCCTGAACTGGATGGAGAATATTGCTCCATGCATCGAGATGGTGCGCAGGCGCACCAAAGGCATTGCCGAAGGCGCCCTTTGCTACACAGGAGATATCCTCAACCCCGAAAGGACGAAGTTCACGCTCGCATACTACACCCGCCTGGCGAAGGACCTGGAGAATGCCGGAGCACACATTCTTGCCATCAAGGACATGTCGGGCCTGCTCAAGCCCTATGCTGCGAAAGAGCTGATCGGTGCTCTGAAAGACACGGTGCAGATCCCGATTCATCTTCATACACATGATACGTCCTCGCTCCAGCCAGCCACCTACCTGATGGCTATCGATGCGGGAGTAGATGTGGTAGATTGCGCACTGGGCTCACTCTCAGGACTTACCTCTCAACCTAACTTTAATGCCATCGTTGAGATGATGAGGTTCCACGAACGTGAAAACCCATATGATATCAAATCGCTCAACCAGTTCTCAGACTATTGGGAAGCCGTTCGGGAGTACTACTATCCATTCGAGTCCGGACTGAAGGCAAGCGCTGCAGATGTTTTCCAGCATGAGATACCAGGCGGCCAATACTCCAATCTGAAACCCCAGGCCATAGCGCTTGGCTTAGGCGATAAGTTTGAGCAGATAAAGGACATGTACGCCACGGTGAATGACATGTTCGGCGATATAGTGAAGGTAACCCCCAGTTCAAAAGTGGTCGGAGATATGGCGCAGTACATGGTAGCCAATGATCTTACGCCACAGGATGTAATGACCAGGGGAGAGCATATTTCCTTCCCCGAATC
>CAMPJV010000213.1 GCA_946886975.1 uncultured Taibaiella sp.
GGGTGTGTTGAACCCGGGAAAGCTGTGGTAGGACTGGCTGGAAGTGTCTCCAAGTGGATACCTATATCTAGATGATCTTCTCTCTTTCTATTCTTAGAGTATATTACTTAGCCCCAACAGTGTAATAGACACAGGTGGTGAGAAAGTTTCTTACGAAGGGAACGGCACTGATGAGGCTTGATTGCTTGCGTGGCTGAAGGCCGAATTTATACTTATATATTGGGTTGATGAGGTAGTGCTGCTTGTTCAGTATGGAGAGGCCGCTTTGCTTTACTATCTGTTCGAAGCGCTCGATGGTTATTTGTGTATCCTTTATTTCCAGTAGCTCGTCTATTACTGGCTTTGATTCTCCGAACATTTGTAGCATGCCTTTGTAGACAGGCTTCGGGAGAATGTGGTAGTAGGGAAGCACGCTTGCTATTTTGTTCTGACAGACCTGCTGGTGTCCACCGAAGGGCATGTACCAGGGAGGGAAGCCGAAATAGATTTGCCCGTCCTGTTTCAGGAAGTTCTTTAGATAAGGGATGAACTTCTCCTGATCGGGGATGTGCTCGATGGCGTCCTTAAGTATTATCAGATCAAAGAAGCCTTTGAACTTTTCACGAAAGTCCTGATCGTAAACATTCTGGCAGATGAACTGCATTTTACCTTTGGCTACTTCTGCATTGAGGAAGTCGTTCGCGATATCTATCCTGATGGGGTTCAGGTCGACACCTACGCAGTAACAGCCTTTCTCAGCAAAAGGAAGGAGCACACCGCCTTCTCCGCAACCGATTTCCAGGACATTGACACCTGTGGTGAGCGGCTTTGTTTCCGAGATGAAAGGAAGGACGTAGGAGCGGGAATTATCTACCTGCTGGTCGAAACGCGCCTGATCATCTTTATGCTGCTTTAGTGCCAATGTGCTGTAATTGAGGGGCTTAAAATTAGGCTTTTAGTTCTTATCCTTTGCTTCGAGCACTTGGAGCTGCTTCTTAATGCTCTGGTGGTGTATCTTCTCATAGAGGGCAAGGATGAAGTCGGCGGGGAGATTGAGCCTTGTGGCCTGCGCGCTTCTTGTCTCGACGATCTCGCGCCAGCGGTCGGGATTGTAGACCGTCATGTTGCAATCCTTCTTAATGCCCCCCATTCTTTCGCTGAGTTCCATTCTCCGGGCGAGGAGATCTACTATCTCAGCATCTACGCTGTCCATTAGTTGACGGAGGTATTCGAGCTCTGAGCTCTTGCTCATGTCGGCTGTGAACTGCTTGCGGATGATGAGGTTGGCCAGCAATTCTTTTAAGGCCGAGGGAGTGACCTGCTGGGCTGCATCGCTCCAGGCCACATCGGGATCGGGGTGAGTTTCTATCATGAGGCCATCGAAGCCCATGTCCATTGCCTTCTGACTGACCTCGGGCACCATGGCTCTGTTGCCGGTGATGTGGCTGGGATCGCAGATGATGACCAGGTCGGGACGACGACGCTTGAGCTCGATGGGGATGATCCAATTAGGCTGATTGCGGAAGAGGGAGGAGGACTGGTAGCTAGAAAAGCCTCTGTGGATGGCCGCGACCTCAGCAACACCTGCCCTTTCGAGCCGCTCTATGGCACCTTCCCAAAGATCGACGTCGGGATTGACAGGATTCTTGATCATGACAGGGACCTTAACACCCTTGAGTACATCTGCGAGCTGCTGTACCTGAAATGGGTTGACGGTGGTGCGGGCGCCGAGCCAGAGCACGTCAATATTATGCTTAAGGGCCTGCTCGATATGTGCAGGCTCCGCGACTTCTATTGCGACGGGTATGTTATATGTCTGCTTTACTTCCTGCAGCCATTCGAGCGCCTTTATGCCATTGCCTTCGAAGGTGCCAGGTTTGGTGCGGGGTTTCCAGACGCCTGCCCTGAAGAGGTTAACTGGCAATTCTTTTAATGCTGCTGCGGTATCTAATACTTGCTGATGGGTCTCGGCACTACAGGGGCCGGCAATGATGAAAGAACCTTCTGCCAATCTGAAAAAAGACATATGGGCAAAGGTATTGAATGGGCGGTAAGAAGCGGTAGGGATGTGATGTAGCGTAACCATAAAGGTATAGGAGAGTCAGTGCAGAGGCGTGGGAACTCCTATACAGAAGCGGTGCAGATCCGTACTTACTCCGTATATATCCCGTATTTAGCCCGTATTTAGCCCGTATTAACTCCGTATATAAGCCGGTGGAGAGCCTATCCTGATACGGGTGAAAAGCTCCGGAAGGAAGGTGATATTGGTGATGAACCTTAATTGGGAAAGGGAGCAGGGTTGGGTTACTTTTGCGCCAGCATGAAACAAGAACCGACGGCGGCTGAACTGAAAGAAGGAGGTGTGTTGCTGATAGATAAACCCTACAAGTGGACATCGTTTTACGCGATCAGTAAGGTAAGGAAGATGATCAATGCCAAGATAGGGCATGCAGGCACGCTGGATCCGCTGGCGACGGGGTTGCTGATCTGCTGCACGGGTAAGATGACCAAGAAGATATCGGAATACCAGGCGCTGCCGAAGGAGTATACCGGAATATTCCACCTGGGGGCGGTGACACCTACTTATGACCTGGAAAGTGAGCCGCAGGACTTCAAGCCGTTCGATCATCTTAGCCAGAAGGAGATACATGAGGCTACACTGCAATTCACCGGTGTGATAGAACAGGTGCCACCGATACACTCGGCTATAAAGAAGGATGGTAAGAGGGCTTATGAGCTGGCGAGGAAAGGCGAAGAGATTGTAATGGTGCCACGGACTGTGACCATATCAGAGTTTGAGGTGACTGCTATCAGACTGCCGGAGGTGCATTTCAGGGTGTCTTGCAGTACGGGTACTTATATACGGTCGCTGGCGTTTGATTTTGGAGAAGCTTTGGGGTGCGGGGCTTACCTGCAGGAACTGAGGAGAACAAAGATCGGGGAGTTTGCCGCTGAAGATGCTTTGACGCCGGAGCAGTGGGACAAGCACTTTAAGACATCGATAGTTAGCAAATAGCAGGAAATAATAAAGCTTCCTGGTGGAAGCTCTATTATATAATATAGTAAGTGTGTAACTCAGGAGATTACCGGATCAGTATTCATCCTCATTAAAGAAGAAGTCTTCCTGAGTAGGATAGTCTGGCCAGATGTCTTCGATGCCTTCATATATCTCTCCTTCATCATCAAGCTCCTGGAGATTCTCCACTACTTCCAGTGGTGCGCCAGAACGTATTGCGTAGTCGATGAGTTCGTCTTTTGTGGCCGGCCATGGTGCATCTTCAAGGTGTGAGGCAAGTTCTAACGTCCAAAACATATTATAAATTCCTTTATCTTATTATTAATCTCGCAAATGTAAGTTTTAGAACAAGAATATCAAATTTTATTACTGTGCGGCTAATAGGTTTTTACATTTAGTATACGTTAAACGTGCCACAGCGCTAATAAATAATTGGTAGTCCTGAAGAATTAGGACATTTTTACACCATGCTTGTTGCATCAAACCTGGCGAAGAACTACGGGAAGCTGAAAGTGGTGAACGATGTTTCTTTGAAAGTGAATAAGGGCGAAGTGATATCTATAATAGGACCTTCTGGGGCTGGGAAGAGCACACTACTGCACCTGCTGGGGTCGCTGGACAAGCCGGACACGGGAAGTGTGACAATAGACAATACCAATATATTTAAGCTGCCATCGAAGAAACAGGCGAACTTCAGGAACGACAAGCTGGGGTTTGTGTTCCAGTTTCATCACCTGCTGCCGGAGTTTTCGGCTGCTGAGAACGTGGCCGTGCCACTATGGATTAAAGGGAAAGGGCGCAAGGAAGGACTGCAGGAAGCTGCACAAATGCTTGAGACTGTGGGGTTAGGAGGAAGACTTGAGAACAAACCTTCGGAGCTATCGGGGGGTGAGCAGCAACGTGTGGCAATAGCGAGGGCGCTTGTAAACAGCCCGGCTATCGTGATGGCGGATGAGCCGACCGGCAACCTGGACAGTAATAATGCGCAAGCTATTCACGAACTTTTCCTTTCTTTACGCACTCAATTGAGTCAGACCTTTATCATGATCACCCATAATGAGGAATTGGCAGCAATGACAGACCGCACATTAATAATGCGCGATGGCAGGATTGTTGAAGAAAGAGTAAATAACGTTATATAGTAGAATTGAAGCGATTTCCGGGCTAATTGCCTGATTTTGAAAAGAAATTAATTCTCTTTTGCATTTTGCCAAACAAGTATATTTTTGCACCATAAAAATTAAATTGCATTAGCCATGTCTGAAATTGCAAATCGCGTAAAGAAAATCATTGTGGACAAACTGGGTGTGGACGAATCTGAGGTGACTCCTGAGGCCAGCTTCACAAATGACCTGGGTGCCGATTCTTTAGATACAGTAGAACTTATCATGGAATTCGAAAAAGAATTCAACATTTCTATCCCTGATGAACAAGCTGAAACCATCACTACTGTTGGACAGGCTATTGCTTACCTGGAGGAACACGTTAAGTAATTAATACGTACCTATTTTAGAATCTAAAAACAGTTAATGAATTTACCGTTAAAACGCGTTGTCGTTACCGGTATCGGTGCCCTTACCCCATTGGGTAATACCGTGCCTGATTATTGGGATGGATTGGTTAATGGTGTATCGGGCGCCGACTTCATTACGCATTTTGACGTTACAAAGTTCAAGACCAAGTTTGCCTGCGAGCTGAAGGGATTTAACCCGGAAAACTTTATGGAGCGCAAAGAAGCGCGCAAGCTCGACAGGTTTTCTCAAATTGCAGTGGTAGCAGCAGACGAAGCTGTAAGACATGCAAATCTCACACAAGAAGGAATAAATCATGACCGTGTAGGTGTTATCTGGGCTTCAGGTATCGGCGGTATGATCACCTTCATAGAAGAAATGAAAGGATTCTTTGCAGGCGACGGGACACCACGCTTCAACCCTTT
>CAMPJV010000214.1 GCA_946886975.1 uncultured Taibaiella sp.
GAAGCTGCCGGAGCAACCGAATAAGTACCGGTAGGAACCGTTGCGCCATACACCCCATTGCTGTTAGCCCATGCGTAGTAAACGGCTGAAGTACTTGTATTAGTTAAGGCGATGGATCCCCATATTGTCTGCTCTCCGGCATCCTTTACACAGTTGCTGTTGGCATCTACATATAATGTACCTGTCACAGAGGCGCAGGTATTGCTATACGTGTAGGCAGGCGAATACAGTGTATCAGTAATGTTGTTAGAGGTAGTCACCACCAGCATTACGCTATAAGTACCTGTGGTTTGGTATGTGTGCTGCCAATAGGACCAGAAGTAGTTTTGTACGAGCGGAACTTTGAACGTGGTGTCGGTTCCATCTCCGTGATTGGCATAGATTGTTACAGAGTCATTTGTAGTAGTGGAGCCCGAGATATAGCCGGAAGCATTAATATAGGAGAGAGCAGGCACAGCGCAATAGCTTTGACTGTAAACATTGAATGAGTCCACCGTGATTGCGGTGATCTGTGCATCGGCCCTATTCGACCAGGCCATCGTAACAAAGGTCATGAAAAGACCTACAAGTAGTCTTGATTTCATAATCAAAAATTTAAAGTGTTTAGAATTGGTTTGATAGATAGACGTCCGTATTAGCGCTTTCGTTAGAATAAAATCAAAAATAATTTTCTCACATGCACGAAAAAGGAGCCACTATGGCTCCTTTCACAGCATATTAATGCTCAAAAAGCTAAAACTCATTCTTCCACATCATGCTCTCCACCGGTTTATTGGGCTGATTGCTGTACTTGGCATTCCCTTTCTGGTTGTACTTCACCTCTATTTCGCCGTCTACGGGAAAGTAAATAAGCTGCCCGATCGGCATGCCGCTATACACTTTCACCGGTTGCTTCACGCTTATCTCCAGCGTCCAGTTGCCACAAAAGCCAACATCTCCCTTGCCTGCCGTAGCATGTATGTCTATTCCCAGCCTGCCCGTGCTCGACTTGCCCTCCAGGAATGGCACATGAGCATGAGTTTCGGTATATTCCATCGTAACCCCCAGGTAGAAAATGTGAGGGTACAGCACAAAGCCCTCCTCAGGTATCTCGAACAAATCTATAGTGTTATGCTTCTTCGCATCCAGGATGTGTTCCTTATACGTAGCAAGGGTGCTGCCGAGGTGCACGTCATAGCTATTACTGCCCAGGCAGGCCCTGTCAAAAGGCACAAGCTTGATAGTACCCGCTTCCATTTCTTCCAGTATACGTTTGTCGGTGAGGATCATGGGCGCAAATATAAGTGTGCATCACACCTCTCCCAATACAATAACGGCAAATGTTGAAAATGGGCTTAGTAATTCACATGACCCAATGGGGCCTCACCCGTGACTAAGCGCAGCTCGGACCACATTTTGGAACCCTTACCTGATGAACATTTTTAGTGAATCAAACGGCGCAGTACCCGTAAAGCTCTTCTCCAGCTTATTATTGCTGTTATAAAAGTTCACCTGCGGCAGCACCTGGTAATTGTAGATATAGTAGATGAGGTTGCCCTTCTCCGTGCCTGTGTTCTTAAACAACGGATGCGAGCCTATATCTGCTTTCCTGATAAAGTCCTTCATATACTGCTTGTTCCTGTCCTCAGCGACCAACACAAACTGTGTGTTCTTGAACATAGCTGCGTTACGCTTCAGAGAATCAATAGTATAAGCACAATGCTCGCATTGCGGACTAAAGATCATTAGCATAGTACGCTTCCCCGGCTTCAGGTTTGTGTTGGTAAATGTCCCTCCGGCAGTCTTCTGCAGCACAAAAGGAGGCATGGGTGCGCCAATTTTTCTATAATCCGGCTGGTTAGGGACCATCTGTTTTTGGGCTACACCTTCGTTATTCATCAATATCAGGCAGCCAATCAGGTAAGCGATCTTTCTCATTTCTCAGTAAAAGCTTGTAGTGTCTTCAAAAATAAGTCTTTATTCATTTCAACCCTTTTCGACGGATCAATCTTCCTCCGGACGGACAGACTACGTCAGAGCCCCTGTCCTATGGGGGACGCTGGGAGGGGGCTTTCTCTTACCTTTGTCCGATGCCTCTTTACCGCGAATGGAGCAGCGATCCCTTCAGCCTTGCAGCCATCTGGGAAATATCAGAACCTGAGCGCTTCTTCACAGAACGCACGGGCATAACTATTGACATAAAGAGCGAAAAGCGTCGCCTGGAACACCTCGCCGGTCGCTTCCTCTTGAAGCACCTCAAGCAGGACTTTCCCCTTCTCAGCATCCACCCCGATGAGCACGATAAGCCCCGTCTCGCCGGGAATCAGTACTATTTCTCCATTAGCCACTCCTATCCCTATGTAGCTGTGGTAGTCAGTCCCTACGTAGAGTGCGGCATAGACATCCAGGTCTGGCACCCGCGTATGCAGCAGATACAGCATAAGTTCCTTTCAGACCTTGAGCAGCAGTTCTTCCAGAACGATCCGAGGTTACTCACTATGGCATGGTCGGCTAAGGAGGCTGCATATAAATGGCAGGGACGAAGGGGAGTGGAATTTATCGACCACCTGATCATGGAGAATTACAGCCCGGAGGATTATTTCCACAACATTACAATTTATTTGCAACTAACTACCCCAAAGATGCATATTTCGACACAATGCTTTGTAGAACAATACTTTGCGTGTGCATACGTCATCCATAATCAGATTGAACACCCTTCATTCTGAACATATGTTTATTTAACATGTCACTATTTTTAGAAAAAGCCTAAGTTTTTCTTGCAACTTATTCCTCAAGGAAATACTTTTGCTTAAAATATAATCTAATGTCCTCCTTACGTTTTCCTGCCTTACAAGAACTGGCGTCTGAAGAAAGAAAGATAGCCCACTACAATGGTAAGCGCATCTCCTCCATGTTCAACAGCAATGTTTTTACTGGTCGTGCAATGCGGGAGTTCCTAAGCGACGAAGCTTACAAGAGCCTTCTAGCTTCTGTAAAAGCCGGCGCCAAGATCGACCGTAAGATGGCAGACCAGATCGCAGCTGGCATGAAGGGATGGGCAGAGGAGAGAGGCGTTACTCACTTCTCTCATTGGTTTCAGCCGCTCACCGGCACCACTGCCGAAAAGCACGATTCATTCTTTACTATTAAAAGTGATGGCGCAGCTATCGAACTTTTCGATGGCGACGCCCTTATACAACAGGAGCCTGACGCTTCCAGCTTTCCAAACGGTGGCATCCGTGCTACCTTCGAGGCGCGCGGGTACACAGCATGGGATCCTTCCTCACCTGCCTTCATCATGGAGAGCGGTTTCGGTAAGACTCTTTGTATCCCTACCATCTTCATAGCCTACAATGGAGAGTCATTGGACTATAAAGCTCCCCTTTTAAAGTCTATTCACGCCCTCGACAAAGCAGCGGTTGATGTATGTAACTACTTCGATAAGAATGTTACCAAAGTAACCGTGACCCTCGGCTGGGAGCAGGAGTACTTTGTAATCGATGAAAGTCTTGCAAACGCTCGTCCTGACCTCGTAATGTGCGGACGCACCCTTGTGGGCCATGCGCCTGCAAAGGGTCAGCAGCTGGAAGATCATTATTTCGGTTCTATTCCTGAAAGGGTCTTTGCTTTCATGCAGGACTTCGAGCAGGAGTCATATAAGCTGGGCATTCCTCTTCGCACACGTCACAACGAAGTGGCGCCTGGCCAGTTCGAGTGTGCACCAATATTTGAAGAGGTGAACATAGCAGTAGATCACAATTCGCTGCTTATGGACATCATGGGCAAGGTAGCAAAGCGCCACAAGCTCAAAGTATTGCTGCATGAAAAACCCTTTGCCGGGGTAAACGGCAGCGGTAAACACAACAACTGGAGCATGGCAACTGACACCGGCGTGAACCTTCTTGCCCCTGGCAAGACACCTCGCACCAATCTCATGTTTCTTACCTTCTTCGTAAATACCATTAAGGCCGTTCACGACCATGCAGACCTGCTCCGCGCAGCAATTGCCTCTGCTGGTAATGATCATCGCCTCGGTGCCAACGAAGCCCCGCCTGCTATCATCTCTGCATACCTCGGCACTTATTTGTCACAGGTGCTGGATGAAGTCGAAACCCGCGTAAAAGATAAATTCAGCGAGCAGGACGAAGTGATACTGAAGCTGGATATCCATAAGCAAATACCAGAGCTGCTGATGGACAACACTGACCGCAACCGTACCAGTCCGTTTGCCTTCACAGGTAATAAGTTCGAGTTCCGGGCGGTAGGTTCTTCTGCCAACTGCGGTTCTCCAATGACCGTACTTAATACGATCGTTGCAGACACACTGAAGCAGTTCAAGGTTGAAGTCGATGTTCTAATAGAGAAAGGAGAAAAGAAAGAAATAGCTATTCTCCATATCCTCCGCGACTATATCGCAAGCTCTAAGAACATCCGCTTCGAAGGAGATAATTATAGCGAAGAATGGGCACAGGAAGCCGCAAAACGCGGACTGAGCAATCTTAAAACTACACCGGAAGCGCTGGCGGCATTTGTGTCAGACAATGCCAAAAAGGTGTTCTACAATAACAACATCTATAGCGAGCGTGAGCTGGAGGCCCGCCATGAGATAATGCTGGAAGACTACGTGAAGAAAGTACAGATCGAGGCACGTATCCTTGGTTACATGTGTAGCACCCATATTCTACCGGCCGCTGTCAACTATCAGAATATCCTCATCCAAAACGTAAGCGGCCTTAAAGCTCTCGGTCTTGCTGACGACGCTTTCCGCAGCCAGCTAAACATCCTTAAAGTTGTGAGCAACCACATCCAGGAGATCAATGACAATGTAGAGGCAATGATCAATGCCCGTAAGAAGGCAAACAACGTTGCAGACTTGCACGAGCGAGCAGATATTTACTGTTGCGAGGTTAAGCCTTTCTTTGAAAAGATCCGCTAC
>CAMPJV010000215.1 GCA_946886975.1 uncultured Taibaiella sp.
CTACATATCATTTTTGGCGAATTAGCGCCGAAGTCCATTGCAATACGTCATCCGGCCCAGACTACATTTGCGATCGCCCTTCCTTTAAGGGCATTTTACTTCATATTCCGGCCGTTTATCTGGATGCTAAACGGCCTTGCAAATCTCTTGCTTAAACTGATTGGCATACACCCAATTCATGGCAGCGATATCCACTCGGAGGAAGAACTAAAAATGATCATTTCGGAAAGCCACGAAGGAGGAGCAATTGAAGAAACCGAACGTGACCTGATCCGCAACGTTTTCGATTTTGATGACCGCCGGGTATGGGACATTCAGACTTTACGGAAGAACATTACTACTATAGATATTTCCCTCTCCGTAGATGAGGCCATTAACTTTTCTATCGTGGAAGGGTACTCCCGCTACCCTGTTTGTGACGGCTCTCTGGATAATATAGCAGGGATTATTTATACCAAGGATCTCATGAAGACGATGGTAGGAAAAACTAAACCTGATACTATCCGTCCCCTGCTCCGCAAGGCATATTTCATCCCTGAAAGCAAGCTCATCAAGGATCTTCTTAAAGAGTTCCAGAAGAAGCACATACAAATGGGTATTGTCACAAACGAAATTGGTGAGGTGTCCGGGATCGTGACTATGGAGGACATACTTGAGGAGCTCGTTGGAGAGATACAGGATGAGTATGACAATGAAAAACCATATGTAGAAAAGACTGGGCCGAACACGTTCATAGTGAATGCGCACACTAATCTCTCAGATATCAATAAGTTCCTTCCGTACAAGCTTGAAGAGAGCGACCATTACGAAACCCTTTCTGGTTTGATTGCTTACCGATTTCCAGATGAATTACGGGAACTCGATACGCTCACGGTCGACAGGTATGAGGTCAAGGTTCTGAAAATGTATCGTAATTCGGTAGAGACTGTTGAGCTGACAGTTATAGAGGACGAGGATTCAGACCTGTTCTAATTCACACAATCAAAGCTTTACAGCATGAAACCAGCGCGGTCCCTGCCCCTACTTATTGGTCGTAAGCCTGTTCTGGAAGCGCTTCAGCAAGGGACGACTATTGAGAAGATATTCCTTCTGCGTAGTGCCACGGGACCTGAAATAATTGCTATACGCCAGTTGGCCAAGGATCGTAACATTCCCATTAGCCAGGTTCCGGTGGAAAAGCTCAGCAATCTCACAAAAGCACAGCATCAGGGAGTGGTAGCATGGACAAGCCTTCTTTCATATATTGATCTTCAGGATGCCATATCTCATGTAGTAGATCAGGGACAAACGCCGCTTTTTGTGCTGCTCGATGGCGTAACAGACGTAAGGAACGTCGGGGCTATAGCGAGAACCGCCCTATGCTGTGGAGCACAGGGCTTAATACTGCCTACGTCATCTTCAGCTTCTCTGACTGAGGACGCAATAAAAACATCTGCCGGCGCCCTGAGGAACATCATGCTTTGTAGGATACCTTCCGTGCCTCAGGCCATCGACGTGCTGCGGCTTAATGGGATCCAGGTCTTAGGCACACAGATGAAAGGAAGCGTGCCTGTTTACGAAGCGGACTTCTCAGGCCCATCGTGCATCGTAATGGGTGCAGAGGACACCGGGATCAGTAATGACGTTAAGAAGAGGGCTGATGCATTTATCAGAATCCCTATGGCAGGTACATTCGATTCATTGAATGTCTCGGTAGCCACCGGAATGATACTATATGAGGCGCTAAGACAACGCCTACTGACGTCTTGATAACCTTAGCTGCACAGTCTTTTACCACCTTCTCATCTTTATTGCTTTTATATTCCACCAACTTCTTTACTTTTGTCCAAGCAAAGGTTCCGGAAACGGAAAAATAGGGAATCAGGTGCAAATCCTGAACATTGCCCGATGCTGTAAGCTTCTTTAAAAGTCTTTTGTATCCTCACGCCACTGTTTCTCTTGAGACGGGAAGGCACAAAAGATGAAGCGAGTCAGAAGACCTGCCTTTGAGTTATTAATTACTTATCGCTGCTTTCGGGAATAAAAGCACAGGTAGGATGAAGACGATAAACTCGGCTTTCTCTTTCTTGATAATTCTCTTTTGCAGCATATAAACTTGTTTCTAAACAACACAATTTATATGCGTAAACTATTACTTTCTTTAGTACTCCTGTCTGCGGTTCTTGCTGCAAAGGCACAATCATTTGTTTCTACTTTCGACACGCTTTATCTTTCCCAGCCTGACACATTCTATGTAAACTATTCAGCTCCAGGCACTGATGTTGGTTTTGACGATGCAGAATTGCATTTTCCGTGCGTCTATGACACAGCATTTGGCTTCAGCTTCTGGAACTACGGATTTGCTTATTCTAACATGACTGATAGCATAACAAACGGGTTAGCCAATCAGTATGCAGCCAAAACAGGCACAGGCTATAATGGCTCGCAGAACTATGCGGTTGTTTACGGGGCGACTAACAAGGTTCACTATAGATATGGCCCGGGTTGGAAAAGCTTCGATAGTTTGTACGTCACCAATAGCACCTATACCTACAACAGTATGAAAGATGGTGACCCATTCGCAAAGAAGTTCGGCGGACCTACAGGGAACGACCCAGACTGGTTCAAACTGGTGATACGTGGTTACACGAGTGGGCAGTTGATAAGCGACAGTGTGGAATATTACTTAGCGGATTTTAGAGATGTCAACAACAGTAACGACTACATTGTGAAGGATTGGAACAAGATAGCTCTTGCGCCCCTCGCATCGGCAGATAGTCTCCTTTTTACTCTAAGCTCTTCCGACAACGGACAATTCGGCATGAATACACCAGCATATTTTTGTGTAGACAACTTCGCAATATACAAGCTTGGAGGGGCGGTCGGCGATAGCCCTGCTGCAATCAAAGCAAAAGCCTACCCTAATCCTGCAATTGCGCACATTAACCTGGAGGTTCGGGATCGTTCATTTACAGAGGCTTCTGTCCTCAATTTGGCAGGCAAGGTGCTGGTTACCTACCCTCTAAAGGGTGAAATCACGTCCATTCCGGTAGCTCATCTGCCCGTTGGCACTTATTTATTACGCTTAAGCAATGGCACCAGCCAGATTTCGACTCGTTTTATGAAACAGTAACGATTTCTAAACTAAAGCTATATGCGTAAACTATTCCTTTTAATTGTCGTCTCCTTTGCCGCTACTCATGTCCATGCACAATCTCTAGTGGCTACTTTTGATTCGCTGATCCTCGCCCAGGCGGATACTGCCTACGTCAATTTCTTTGACCCTGGCCAGGATGTAGGATTCGAGGATGGAGGCATTCATTGGCCCACCGTTTACGATACAACCTTTGGCATCGGCTTTTGGGACCACGGCTTTTCCTATTCAAATAAAACCGATAGTAGTACCAGCGGTTATGGCAATCAATATTCTGCAAAAACCGCTGGTGGGTATGGTGGCTCTGGTAAATATGCAGTCGCTTACGGCGAGGTGAACTATTTATTCTATCAGCCGGTAGGTTTAACCAAGAGCATAACGGGGTTTTACATAACGAATAACACGTATGCCTACAACAGCATGAGAGATGGCGACATCTTTGCAAAAAAATTCGGTGGCCTCACCGGTCAGGACGATGACTATTTCAAGATCATAATCAGAGGTGTTGCAAACGGACAGGTACAGCCTGACACAGTCGAATTTTATCTCGCAGATTTCAGGGATCCTGATAGTTCCAAAGATTACATTGTCAGTACATGGCAATGGGTCGACCTGACAAAACTGGGAAACGTTGACACGCTACAGTTCACCTTAAAATCCTCAGATACAGGAACGTTTGGCTTAAACACACCCGCTTACTTCTGCCTGGATGATTTCACCACTAATTTTACGATGTCTGTAAGCAACACAGCATCACCAGTAAAAGCAAAGCTCTACCCAAATCCAGCAACCAATACCCTTTACGTTGAGGTAGAAGACAACTCATTCGATCAGCTTAAGGTGCTTGATATGAACGGGAAGCTCATAACAGCCTTCGGTATCAGTAAGAAACAGACAGCCGTTCCTACAACCCACCTCTCACCAGGGACCTATTTATTACAACTTTCCAAGGGAAACAAAAGATCAACAGTACGATTTATAAAACAATAATTGACAGTGAAAAAATACATCCTTACCGCAGTGGCAGTGGCCAGCTCAATGGCTTCTGCCACTGCTCAATATGCCCCCCAGGTGGGCATTACCGGCTCAGCCGCTATAAGCTCCTCCAGCCCTCAGATAGTATCATGGGCCAATAGCTGTACATTATATCGGGGCTACACCGACATTGCTCAGCCTTCTCTCGGCTCTGTAAGTTCGGGTGACAGTTCACTCGCCACCGGCACTGCCGACTTCTTTGTGGTCAGCCTTGGTGATAGCGGTGTTGCCGTGCTTAGTTTTCCGCAACCAATCGTAAATGGTGCAGGTCCCGACTTCGCTGTCTTCGAAAATGGTTTTATTGATCCGGCCGATCCGGAAAAGGCTTTCCTGGAGCTTGCTTTTGTCGAGGTAAGTTCCGATGGATTAGTCTTCTTCCGCTTTCCCGCCGTCTCTGAAACACAGGCTGCCACTCAGATCGCAGGCGCAGGTGTTTATATGGACGCGCGTCAGATCAATAATCTTGCAGGCAAGTATATCAGTAACCATGGTACGCCTTTCGATCTCCAGGAACTCGCCGGAACTCCGGGGCTTGACATCAACAACATTACTCACGTAAGAATTGTGGATGTTGTTGGTTCCATCGACGGGCATTCCTCTTACGATGCAAACAATAATATCATTAACGACCCCTACCCTACAGCTTTTCCCATCGGCGGTTTCGACTTGGACGCCGTAGCGGTTCTTCATGCTGGAACGGCTGCGGTGTCTACTGCCCAAAC
>CAMPJV010000216.1 GCA_946886975.1 uncultured Taibaiella sp.
TAGATAACGGTAAGCCTCTCAAGGTCCGAATGGAAAAATCCCGTGTTCAGGAAGAAGACGTGCTCGAAGCTGCCCGTCTCATCCATGGCTTGGAGAGAATGGAACAGATCAAATATGCCGTCCTTGAGAAAGATGGCAGCATCTCTATCATTCCCCAAAAAGGATCCGGGCAGTAGATCTAAAAGGAAAGGACGATGTTAAATCCAAATATCTCCTACATGTCGCTTTTCCTATCCCCGTCAACGACCACGACCCTCCCTCTTGACACTATAGAATACCCCTCCTCCCTGAGCGGGTCTTAACCACGGCATGAGCGGGAAACACACGGCTCACCTACGGAGAAGATACGGGATAAATACGGGGTATATACGGGGTATATACGGGCTAAATACGGGATAACCGTGAAGTTGCCGCGTATTTGCAATAGCTCTGCTTAGCCTTTCCATAGGAGTTCCCCTTCCCTCCGGTTCAGATCACGGTTCTCACAACCGCAAAAAAAAGGGACGCCCTTTTTGCTCCGTACCGGCAACTCTTCAAGGTCCTGGCAGTTCCTTAAAAATCCAAAGACTTGTTCAACTCGAATGCCGTTCAATAGTTCAGCTGCTTCCTTGCTTAATTGGCAATATGATCTTAAACGTAGCGCCTGCCCCTTCTCGGCTGGTAGCCGTTATCATGCCGCCGTGCTTCTCCACAATCTTCTTTGCAATCGCCATGCCGATGCCTGTTCCTTCATATTTATCTTTGGAGTTAAGACGCGCAAACAGTGCAAAGATGTTGCCTACATATCGGTCGTCGAAGCCTATGCCATTGTCTTTGATGCTTATCAGGCAGTAGTCACCGTGTTCAACTTCCACACTTTCAAATGATTTTTCCCTGATGTATTTAGAAGAAATTTCAACCACCGGTGCTTCTCCTGGCTTCGTAAATTTCAATGCATTGCTGAGCACATTTTGAAATACCTGTCTGATCTGACCTTTGTTCACATCTATGCATGGCAGCACACCGGATATGATCTTCGCATTCTTCTCCTGGATCGTAAGCTCAAAGTCCTCTCTCAACTCAAGCAACACATCGTTCAGGTCAATGCAGTCAACATGGTCGTATCCTGCAGAAAGGGCTGAGTAGTTTAGTATGTCTATGATCAGCGCTTTCATTCGAACAGACGATTCTATTATCTTTTCCAGGTACTTTCTCGCGTCCGGCGAAAGCTCAGCCTGCCTGGCTTTAAGCATATTCGAGAATATCTGTATCTTCCTGATAGGCTCCTGCAGGTCATGAGAAGCTACGGAGGCGAATTGCTGCAGGTCATGGTTGCTCGCCTCCAATTCTTTATTTATCTCCGCCAACTTCTGGTTGTTTTGGCTTAGCTGCTGCTGTGTTTCCTTTTGAGTCGTAAGATCTGTTAGTATGATGCTTAGTGAAACGCCCTCTTCCAGTTCCAGGGTGGTCAGCGAAAGTTGCACAGGCGTTCTGCTCTCTCTGGATATCAGCATCACTTCACCCTTGCAGTCTTCTTCCCAGCACTTCTTAAAGAGTTCCTGGTACTCCGTTCTGTTGTCAGGAATAATGAACTCTTCAAACGGCAGGCCTATGATTTTGGAGAGCGACATGTCTGCCATCCTCGCAAATTGTGAATTGCAGTAAAGGATAATTCCACTGGGGTTTAGCGTTACCGCTCCTTCCGTCATTTTCTCTATGAAAACGCGGTAAGTCTGGTCCGCTGTCTTCAGCGTAAAAAGCTGCGGCCCTTTTGCGCTTTGCACTACCAGGGCGTCTATCTGGCCCGTTCTGATTGCTTCAATGGTGTCATTCGCCTCTTCCAGCTGATACCGCAGTTCGTCAATCTCCCTTTCCAGGTCTTCCCTCGTCATGTATGTCGACTCCTTATTCACAACTATTCTGTTATTCCTAATCCTTTTAATACTTTACTTCTGTCTGATAGGTCTCCTACCATTCTTCGCTCAGGCAACGGATGCGATTTTATTAGAAAAGGTAGGGCAATCAGTTGTTCTATTTCTGCAACCTCCTGTTGCTGATACACGTCTATGATTTCCAGGCTATATCTTCCTTTTATGTGGTCCTCGCATATCTGCCTCAGGTTCTCCACAGCCCTGGTAGAGTTGGGAGTAGCCCCTGTAATGAACAACCTTAGAACATATTCTTTAGTATCTTTCTCATGGCCTTTCTTTGCTTTTCCTGGTTGTTCTCGCTTTGTTTGCATATTACACTGTTAAGGGGCGGATGTTCAACCCTACTAAAACCTTTTCTTCGTTACTAAGATCCCCTATTATTTTCCTGATAGGTTCAGGTACCTTTCTTACCAGAGTAGGTATGGCTAGGATCTGGTCACCTTCGGCTAGTTGTGGTTGCACCAATAGATCTATCACTTCTATCCTGTATTCACCCTTCAGGTGTTCTTCACAATATCTTTTCAGGTTTGCCAGCGCTGTGGCCGACTTAGTGGTGTTGCCTGCAATATACAGTCGTAGTTCCCACTTATATTGCATCTCTGTGGTGTTAGCTGCCTTTGCCATTGTTGGTGCTTTTAGATTGTCTGCTTTGGATCATTTGGCGTCTGTTCTTTTCCAGTACTTCTTTCTTAAGGTCTTCTTCTATGTATGACTTGTTGAGCTCATCCTGCACAGAATCAAATTCTTCCTGCAGGCTGGCAATCTTTGCTTCCAGCACCTTTCGTTTCCTCGTTATCTCCACATCCTTTCTGGTTAGCGCATGTTTGCGCAGCACGTCACTTGTCACCTCGTTCAGTTGCTGCGCTTCTCTCGCCGATCCGATGAGTACGCCTTCAGTACCAAGGTAAACATCCACCAGGTCCAGCCCCTCATCAGTTATTACAAACTCTCTCACCTGGTTAGAGTGTTTCATGCCACGTGATTTCATGATGTATAGTCCCCGGTTTCGCTCACCGTTCGACTCGATATCCCTTACCAGCAGCCATGCATCCACAAGCGAAGAAACGCCTTCGTCCGTCTGCTCACTTATGATTGTGTTCAGGGCAAGTGCTGTAAACATCACAGTTATCTGTTCCGCCTGCAGGAAATCGATAAGCCTTATCAGCATAGCCTTCACTTCACTCACCGACCCCACCGTCACCAGGTTTGTGATCGGATCCAGTATTACACTTTTCGGCTTGAATTTCTTGATCTTCTTATGAATATCCACCAGGTGCATCTCCAGGCCGTGCGCTGTAGGCCGTGCAGAATGCATTTCCAGCAAACCCTTATCGATATGGGTCTTGAGGTCTATGCCTATAGACAGCATATTGCGAATGATCTGCTGCGGCGATTCCTCGAACGCGAAGTAGAGACATTTTTCCTTTCGCACGCAGGTCTCGTTGGCAAAGTATGCTGCGATACTCGTCTTCCCCGTTCCTGCCGTCCCCGATACCAGTATGGAGCTTCCTCTGAAAAAGCCTTTGCCGCCAAGCATTCTGTCCAATGCTGGTATTCCTGAGGAAACCCTCTGAGACGACACCTCGTGGTCAAGTTGCAGTGACGTTACAGGCAGCACGGAAATCCCTTCGTTATCGATCAGGAACGGATACTCATTCGTACCATGCACGGACCCCCTGTATTTCACCACTCTGAGCAGCCTGGTAGAGATCTGATTGGTTACTCTGTGGTCCAGAACGATCACGCAGTCCGATACGTATTCTTCCAATCCATGCCTGGTCATAGAACCCTCTCCCCGCTCACCCGTTATTATTGCAGTCACGCCTTTCTCCTTCAGCCAGCCAAACAGTCTCCGAAGTTCCGCTCGCAGAATAGCTTGATTGTCTAATCCTGAAAATATATTCTCTATGGTGTCAAGTACCACGCGCTTTGCTCCTATGCTGTCAATAGCATACCCAAGCCTGATGAACAATCCATCCAGATCGTATTCGCCCGTCTCTTCTATCTCGCTTCTGTCAATATGTACATGATCTATTTTGATCAGTTTATCCTTCTGCAACTTCGGAAGGTCAAAGCCAAGTGAGGCCACATTCATTGCCAGTTCTTCAGCTTTCTCCTCAAAGGCTACGAACACGCCGGGTTCCCCGTACACGGTCGCACCTTTAAAGATGAATTCTAGCGATAGAAGTGTTTTGCCGCATCCTGCAGCGCCGCAAACCAACGAAGGTCTGCCTGTCGGAAGCCCCCCGCCTGTTATTTCGTCCAAACCCGATATCCCGGTCGGGGTCTTGGCTAATAATGATAATTGTTGTCTGACTTTCTTTCGTTTTGGAGGCATATTTTATTACGATAAGTCTTTGATTCGATTTTTAAAATAATTATAAGCCATCGAAGGAAACAGTGAATGCAACGGTGACATCTGGTGCTATGGATACGCCTTATACTCATAACGCTTTTCTGCCAATCATTACACTATTATTTACTCATCTGTAGACATTAAACAAAAATTACACCACCCCTTTTTTTGCGAGTGCCGGGCATTCGTAATACGACCAATGTTATGTGTTTCAATGCGATACATCTGAGGGCAGTTTTGTTTCATAAATGTTGCCTGCGCGACAGTTTTATACACCGCGTAGGTTTCCCCATTAGCGGGTGAGCCTTAGTGGTTTATAATTCACATATGGCGGTCAAATCGAAAGAAAAATATTTAAGAATTTAGACCGCCTCACCCAACGTTTTCAGTCATTTTCTCGTCTATATTGTTCAGGATCAGCTAGCAAAACCTGCTATCATTCAGATATATACGACCGCGTCATTTGTTAAACATTTAATAAAGGTCACTTGTAACTGAAAGTAAATTTGTTACAGCATCTTAACTCCGATAATTTGCATAGCAATTAACCCGGAAGGTGAAGAAGATACAGTGAGGGGAGGGTTCCATCGTTTAACG
>CAMPJV010000217.1 GCA_946886975.1 uncultured Taibaiella sp.
CCTACCTGTTGAAATATGGAAAACACCCAGCCACACAAGAGGCCAACGCAGTGTTGCTCACATTCCAACAGGATAATATGTAGTAGTAGTAATAGTGATTGGAAATCTATAGTTTTAAACGCTACTAATTAAGAGGAGCTTTCACGCAAGCCATTTGTACAAACACCTAATAATATTTCTAAAATGGGTTGGACATTTATTAATACACTGTTATCGGAAGACAATAAGTGAAAGAAACCTACACTCATAGACATGAGACATATGGATGCTGAAGCGCGATACCAGTATATAAGCTTCGTTGACAGTCTGCACAGTGTAGGTAGAGAGATTCCCATTGTCATAAGCCATGCTGCAGTTTCAGGTAAAGATTTTCAAACAATAAAATACTTAGGGCTGTGCCCATGGTATGACAACTATAAGGAATTTTGGGAGGGAAGGAACAGGCAAAGGGGATTGAACTGTTTTTCGCAAACTGGCTTAGAGCATGTCGACTCATTTATGGCTAAAGCAGGCTGGTTCCATCCAATGAGTAACAACCTCTTTGATGAAGAAATACAGGCTGTTTATCGAACAATAGGTATTATCGGGATTAGTTTTGAGGAGAGAACTCTATTTATAGGATTTTACCTGATTACCTGACTTCTATCTCCTTTTGAGCAGCCTCCAGGGGCACATCGTCATCGCCCACATCTATCAGTGCGACTGCAGTGTATCTACCTTTTGCAAGTTTTTCAGGCAAAGCAAACTCAACGTTCCTTTTTTGCGCTGGGAACAAAGGAACAGATTTTGGACCGAGCGTTATCTTCTCGCCGGTAGCCTGGGAAGACAATTCAATCGAATAATTTGCAGAAACTTGTGTTCCCCCGAGATTCTGACTTGCAATCTGGAACAGGCTGTCCCCTAATTGCGAAAAGCTGAGCATCTTCACTTCTTTTGACTGCACGTTGGGTGGTGTCTGATAAACATGGACACCTATGCCAGAGCTTTTCGTTACTTCAGCCTGCACTCCTCCTTTCTTGGTAGCTTCTTTCTCCCCTACGGTTTTTACCAGGAGCATCGTCCATTTCATTTCGGCAACAGCAGAATCGGAGTCGGGCACGTTCATTGTGACGACCACCGACTGTGACTCACCAGGCTTCAGCTCCACGTAGGTCTTATCAAATTTCACCCACGATGCACAGGAATGTCCGAAGCTGCCTGTAGGAAAGTAAACGTGCTCCCCGGTAGAATCCCGAAGCCAGTCGATCAGCTCGAGGTTCAGCTTGAAGACCTGATCTGTAGAATTGATGATGCTCAGCGTCTGACTGGAGACGGCCCCCTTATCAAGATTAAATGTTAACTTCGCAGGCATTACAGTCCAACCCTTCAGGGGAGCTTTTTTTGTAGTGTCTGTGGACTGTGCATAGAGATTAACAGCAATTACCGATAGGAAAATAGTGATAAACAGATGCCTCATTTCAAGATATATGTATTAAAAATGAATGAAAAAAATTGAGACTGTAAAGGTACTTCAATCCTACCACTTTATGAGATATCTCCTTTCCCTGTTTCTAATAATTTTCAGCAACCTCTCTGAGGCGCAGGTGGCCATTCTTAAGGTCAGAAATCTTCAGCCCCTGAACTTCACTTATAGCAACATCAGCGAGTTATCCCAGCAAAAGATTATAAATAACGCCATCCAGTTGGAACTCAAGATCAAAAAGAAGCCCTGCTATGTCACCGCACAACTAGCGATGGATCAGGGTGCCTCGGACTACGCCAATAAGATCTACCTGCGGCAAGCGAGTACAACATCTGCAAGTGCGGTAGTCAGCAACATAAGTGTCCCCCTCAGCTCAGCCCCAGCCCAACTTTTCACCCAACCCGCTTCAGGAAATATGATGCAGGATTATTACTTTTCCTACGATGTTGTTATCCCGCCCATCAACGGCTTTCTTACTCCCGGCTTCCATACATTTCACATCACCTTTACAGTCACGCAGCCATGAGAACAATCCTCTCGATCCTATTGATCTTCGCCTCCCCTATCATTAAAGCACAACATGCTGTACCCGGTTCCATCAGTATGCCGCCTATGATTGAGATAAACATTGCTGATCTGAACACGCAGGGTTTTCATTTCGGCGGAGTCTCTGAGTATAGTGCCGCAAAGTTCATTCCGGGCTGCTACAATCTGTCAATTGCGGCGAACGCACCTTGGTTGGTGACTGTCAGAACTTCATCTCCTTATTTCGAGAAACTGTCGCCCCAGGGCGCCGATGATATACCCGTGAGCCTTATCGGAATAAAAAAGAGCACGTCCGGAACTTTCACGCAACTTTCCAGCTTACCGCAGACCCTTGTCCAAAGTGAAAACAACAACATCCACAACAACTACCTGCTGGATGTAAGTATGGCACCTCCTATGAACTATGAAGGAGGACACTATTCAGTGCATATATTATTCTACGCAACTTTGCAATAGGTCAGGACTGACTACCCAGGAGTAACTGCAGGTATGACGAGCAGGGCAATTTCTGTATGATGTAAGACGTCATCGGCAATGCTTCCCAGGAAGAAGCGCTCCAATCCGCTCTTCCCATAGCTTCCCATCACAATAATATCTGAGGACGTCGTCATGGACGTTTCCAGGATCCGTTCTTTCACGTCACCGTTGACTACTACCGTTTCGATGCTCTCATCGCCAAGATGCATCTTAATTTCCTCAAGGTAGCTCTCGGCCGCGTCTGCAAGGGTAGAACTGCTATCAGACTCAGTCACTGTGCTGAAGCTATCCCAGCCAAGAATGGGCGAGTAATTTAGTGACGAATAGTACGTCGCCTCAACCATCACATGCAGCAGAGTGACCTTAGCATTCATCGCAGTTGCGATACGGTAGCCATCTTCGGCAATCTTTTGCGCCTTTGGACTATAGTCAAGCGCGATGAGCATTTTCTCCATACAGAGTCAGTTTTGTTTATCAGTTGCTTTATTCCTGTTGTGCTCAGCCTCGACATACTCCTTTAGAGCCACAGCCTGATTGTGAGCTGTGTCTCTGGCCGCAAAAAGTAGTGTCACTCTTCCTTTCCTTATCTCCTGTTTTAAAATAGCTAACTGCGCGGGCTTCCTTTGGAGCTCTTCATGATATAGCACGACGAACTCATCCCATCTGGCGGGGTCATGCCCAAACCACCTCCTGAGGAGCGTGCTCGGAGCAATTTTCTTTAACCAAATATCTATGGATGCATCGTCTTTTGTCAGGCCCCTGGGCCAAAGGCCATCGACAAGGATTCGAGTGCCGTCGTTCTTACTCCGTTGTTCATAAATTCTTTTGATCTGAATGTCCATCATTAGAATACGCTTTCAGATTCCAACTAAGTTTAAGCCTAAATTTGATAGGGCAAGAGCTGTTTTGTGTCAGTCATTACTTAGTTTTTATAACCTGGTCTTCTTGATTATGCTCACAGGATATATATAACAAACCTAAGCATACATCGTTAGGCTGGCATTAGACAGGCATTAGAATGTGATTAGATATCATACTCCTGTAAATTTCAAAGCCGAGAAGAAGTAAATTGCTTTTGGTATAAGTGGTAGTTCAATGGATACAAGAAAGCTCCTGATCGTTGAAGATGAAAAGAAAATTGCTGACACGCTCAAGTTTGGACTCAGTGAGTATGGATACGACGTTGAAGTGGCTTACGATGGTATGATCGGGCTTCATTTATTTAATGCCAGCGAATTTGATCTCATTATCCTTGATATAAACCTTCCGGGGCTGAACGGATACGAACTGTGTAAAGCTATTCGTCAGAAAGACCGGCATGTGCCGATAATTATGCTCACATCCATGATCACTCTGAATGATAAAGTGGAAGGATATGATGCAGGTACTGATGACTACATGGTGAAGCCCTTTGAGTTTAAGGAGCTGCTCTTAAAAATACGTGCACTGCTGAAACGAACAGTGAACCAGAGCCTGCCTGTAGGCAACGTCTTAAAGGCCTCGGACCTTGAGATGAACCTGGATAGCAAGGAGGTGAAGCGAGATGACAGGATCATCAATCTTACCACAAAGGAATTTCAGCTGCTGGAATATTTGCTTCGGAACAAGAACAAAGTAGTTTCAAGAATAGATATAGCAGTAAATGTCTGGGAGGTAGACTTTGAGACCAACACGAACGTAATAGATGTATACATCAGCTATGTCCGGAACAAGGTAGACAAAGGTTTTGGACATAAGTTAATTCAGACCCATGTAGGTATGGGCTACATTCTAAAGGAGCATTGATGGCGGTAAGGCTGAAGATCACATTGCTCTTTACAGCGATCATGGCGTTTCTCCTTGCGGTATTGTGTGGGTGTGTCTACTACTTTTCCTATTTCAGCCGCCTAGAGAATATAAAGGCTCATTTAACGAACCGCGCATTGATAACCTCCGGGATGCTTCACCAGCCAGGGGTGTTCAACGACAAGCTTATGAGCAAGATAGACGCCACGCTTGTCAGGTCCATCAAGAATAAAAGCATACAGGTATATAACGATGCCAATGAGAAACTGTATGGATTTAGTGACACGCCAGCCGACTCCCTAAGGGTCACTGAGCAGATCCTTGAGCGGCTGAAACTAAAGAGAGATATTTTCTTTTCCGACAGGACCAGGGAAGCGATCGGGTACTACGATGATGCAGGAGATCAGAGCTATCTGATCTTTGTCTCGGCATTTGACGAACAGGGAAGAAAGAACTTGCAAAGCCTCACGATGATCTTATGGCTGATCTTAACAGGAGGAACACTGGCAGCGTTTATACTGGGACACTTCTTCTCCAGGATTCTTCTGCGGCCGGTT